>WFTI01000022.1 GCA_015485585.1 Candidatus Dojkabacteria bacterium
AGCATAGCTTGCTCCTTCATATTCTTTTTGAAGGGTAGCGATCTCTTTACCTGTAGCAAGGCTTAAGATAACCAAGAGATTTGAAATTCCAGGTTTTTTTACGGGATCGTATCGGATAACCTTTTCTGAGTCTGTTACAGCACGTATAATCTTCTTCCGTATAGTATCGTCATCATCTGTTAAGAAGATTACCCCCTTATAAGAAGGGGAGCTTTTACTCATCTTTTTAGTAGGATCAGCAAGATCCTTAATACGTGCTCCGACTTTACGTACCTTATATTGGGGGATCTTAAAGATCTCACCATATCTTTGGTTTATTCGTCGGGCGATCTCTTGGGTAAGCTCTACGTGTTGTACCTGATCTTCTCCTACGGGTACGATATCTGCATCATAAAGTAGAATATCTGCTGCCATTAATACTGGATAACACAAAAGTCCTGTTCCAATACTTTTTTTCTCTTCTCTTAATTTTTTGACCTTGTCTTTGTACTGAGTCATTCTTTCAAGCCAGCCGATCGGGGTTTGGGTAAGAAGTATCCACGCTGCTTCTGTATGATCAGGATTTTGAGATTGGACAAATATGGTGTGTTTTTTAACATCAAGCCCAGCAGCAAGGTAAGCAGCTACTATATGGAAGATGCCTTCTTTTAATGATGTTGGGTCATGAGGAACAGTAATGGCATGGTAATCAGCGACAAAAAATATAGCCTCACTGTCAGGATTGTTTCTTAGCTCTTCAATCCAAAGTTTAATAGCCCCTAAATAATTTCCTATATGCAACTTAGCAGTAGGCTGGATTCCTGACAAGAATCTCATTCTGAATTATATACCTTCTTTAGAGTTTTATAATTAAAAATGTTTAGCGCAGGATTGGTAGGACTCCCCAATGTGGGCAAATCAACTCTTTTTAATGCATTAACAGGTTCGAATGTTCCAGCTGAAGATTATCCATTCTGTACAATCGACAAAAACATCGGAAATTTCAGTTTCTTAGACATCCGTGTAGAAAAACTTCAAGAGCTTTTTAAAAGCCAAAAGGTTGCATACCCTCAGATTGAACTAGTAGACATCGCAGGTCTAGTTAAAGGAGCTTCTGAAGGAAAAGGATTAGGAAACCGTTTTCTAGCTCACATTAGAGAGGTAGACCTTATAATGTTTGTGGTTTCTGATCGGCTACCTGAAGATCCAGTAGTTCAACTTGATACAGTTATTACTGAGCTTATACTAAAAGATCTAGAAAGTGTTTCTAAAAAACTTGAGCATATAAAGAAGAAACCCTATCTTTTCTCAAAAGAAGGGCTTGCCGAACGCTTACAGGTTTTAACCAAACTAAAAGAACATCTTGATGCTTTTAATCTTGCTAAAACCTTTAAAGAAGGTGACATATCTGAGCTGTTCCTTCTTACTGACAAGCCTGTTATGGTCATCTATAATTACACGAAAACTCCAGATAAGGGGGTGATATCAAGCCTTGAAGAGAAGCTTAGAGAATATAAGGTTACCTCACCATTCGTTTCGTTAGACGCTAAACTTATTGATGATGTAAACAAAACCCAAGACGAGAATGAAAGGAGAAAAATGATGGAAGAGTTTGGTATCGATAAGATGCTTATTAATCTTCAAGCAGGTATAAAAAACTCCCTTGGTATTTTAAACGTATATACTGCTAATTCTAATTTAGCAAAAGGTTATCTTGTTAAAAAAGAAACAACAGTTTATGAAGCATCCTCACTTGTCCATACTGACCTAATGCAACATTTCGTAAGAGCTAAGGTGTGTTCCTTAGAAAAGATAGATTCGATTAATGATATCTCTGATCTAAACTTTAAGGAGGTATCACGAGACTATGTTTTACAAGATTTTGATCTTTTCCACATCTTGGCAAACAGGTAAACCCTATCTGAGAATGTAATGGTTCTATTTAAAGTGAACTGAAAGAGTAGAACAAACGGTAATGTTAGAATCTTAGCTACGGTTGAGTTACTAAAAAGATTTAAAAATATCAGAATTAAGGCATTGCTTAACATAAGCCCTAATATTCCGACTGTGAAAAAAGAGAAGATACGCAGAAAAATCGCATCAAAACGTTTAAATGTAATACGACGGTTAAGTAAGAAGCTCGTAAAAATACCTGAAGTTACACTGATAGTATTAACCAGAAGAGTAGGTATTTTAAGTGTTTGCAAAGTTATAAAAATAAGAAAGTCCACTAACACTCCTGTTAAACCACATAAAGCGTAAAGAATCAACTGTTTTAACAGCGCCCCCATAGCTACATCTTTTCAATTAAAGGAATGCCCAAAATGTTTAATACTTCTTTGAAGGTATCTAAAAAGAGTTTAACAAGGTATAGACGGAAGTTTTTAAGTTTACTATCTTTTTCATGAAGTACCGGATGTTTCTCATAAAAAGCATTAAAAGCTGATGCTAACTGGTAGGCATATTCTGCCATGATTGATGGTTCAAGATTTGAAATAGTGTCATACAAAACCTCGTAGTAACGGATAATCTCTTTTAAAAGTTGCCTTTCTTCAGAAGTAAGTTGGCTAAAGAGTAGAGGTTTAACTTCTTGATCAGCTTTCTTTAATATGTTTATAGCCCTTACATAAGAATACTGTAAATATGGCCCTGTTTTACCTATATATTGTGTGGCTTGTTTAATATCAAAGACTATATCACGGCTAGTAGTAAAACTTAATAGATGGTAACGGATCGAAGCAACTGTTATCGCCTTAATGGCTTCATTATCTAGATCTTGCCCGCTTGATTCTGCTTTTTTCTGAATCTCTTGATAAACGGCATTGTATAGTTCTTTAGATTTGACCCCGATACCTTTTCGCCCAGACATGTGAAGTATAGATCCCTCGGCACTAATTCCTAGCATCTTGGCAGTTTGGGGAGATAAGGCTACCACTCCGTATGCAAGATGATAGATAAGATCTTTCTTGTTAGTGATCTCTTCAATCGCTGTTTTTACAACCTGTTGAGGATACGATTGACGAGCATCAATAACATTAATGACTTTTTGGGCTTGACCGAAAGTTTTTGGCATATCTTCTCCCTCTGGGTTGGTTTGAAAAAGGTTACTATCTTTATATAGTTTGCCTTGCCATTTAGAATATTTAAAATCAGTATCAAGATATCCTACTTTCCAGAGGTGATAAGCTATATCTTTGGCGGTATAGACCTTGGTATTATCGCTTCGTACTAAAATCTTGGGAGGAAGATTCTTGCTTATAAACACCCAACAGTTGGCATATTTTCCTTCTTTAAAAAACTTAATCTTATTAGTTTTTTTAAGCAGCTCAAATGCGGCATCCCACAGCTTAAATCTAATTACATCACGTTCATATACTAGAAGATCGTAAGAGATCCCATATTGTGATAGTTCAGAAAGATGATGATCAAGTATACGTTGAACCACACGCTGAGAGATCTGAAAATAGGGTCCTTCTTGTTTTTCGATCTGATGTAAGATCTCTTGCCGAAGATCCTGTAAGGTGTCTTTTAGAGCCTCATCTTTTAATAGCTGGTGAAATCTTGCATAAAGATCCCAACAAAGATCATCAAAGGGATCTTCTAATCTATCTACTTCTTCAGGGGTTTTGATCTCTTTAAAGTAGACCAAAGCAGCAACTGTGTCAGCCACCTGAACCCCCGTATCATCGATATAGTTTTGTATCTCCACTTTGTCAAACAGTTTTTTAAGTAACAAGGCTATAGTATCTCCTAAAACAGCGTTACGAAGATGCCCTATATGTAACGATTTGTTGGGATTAACCGAGGTGTGCTCAATAACAATCTTAGGATATTGTATAGCTTTCAGAGTAGGGGTTATATTCTGGTCTAAAAATTTAAGATAATCTATGTAAAAATTTATAAATCCCGGTTTTTCTATTTTTACTTTCTCAACAAAGTCTGGAACTTCTAGATAATATTCTATTTTATGGGCAATATCTAGTGGAGTCTCGTTTATCTTTTTGGCTATTAGAAGAGCTATATTCGTTGCATACTCACCAAAATTGAGGTGCTTATTTACAGTTACCTGGACAAGATCTTCGTATTTTTCTAAGGATAACCGAGAAAGTGCACCTTTTATTTTTTCTTTAAGGATAGATCTGATTGTATTCTCTTCAACTATTGAGTCTTTTAATATCGACATTGCATGATTTTACTATAATCTGAATATGTTTGCCTCACGTTACGATACACACAAACTACTTACCAAGAAACAGATAAAACGTTTAATGAAAAAGTACAAACCTCCTCTTAATCTGTATCTTGTGCTTGAAAATATTCAGTATGCTCGTAATGTTGCCTCGATATTCCGTATTGCTGATGCAATGCGAGTTAAAAAGATCTATCTTACTGGAATAAGTCACACCCCTCCTTTTGGAAAAGAACTTACTAAGGTATCACGCCATAAAGAAAAAAGTGTGCCATGGGAGTATGTGAAAGATACCCCTAAAGTCTTAAACTATCTTAAAAAGCATAATATTACTCCTGTGGCTATAGAGCTCACAAACATGGCGGTTCCTTTTTATGAATTTGAGTATCCTACTGATCTTGCTCTTGTGGTAGGAAACGAAAATTACGGTATAACCCGAAAAACACTTCAATATATCCACCATGCGGTGTTTATCCCGATGTTTGGAAAAGGAGCTTCACTCAATGTTCACGTAAGTCTTGCGATTGTAGGCTTTCACGCTCTAATCTCATCTTTGCCAAGAGACTAAGTATAAATACCAGAAGAAATCCCAAAAGACTTAGTACAGGAATACTTACTCCACTTATTAATTCATACTGGATCTGAGAACAGTCTATTATATTATCTCCGCCACACAAAGAAACAAAAAGATCTGTTCGTTGCAAGAGCACATGGTATAAGGCAAAAAAGCTACCAAGAAAAGAGGTTATTTTAAAGAAACGTAACTTTTCTTCCGTTTCATTAATTAAAAGCGCAACAAGCCCCATAGAGTACCAAAATATTCGTTGCCACCAACACAAAAAACAAGGGACTAGGTGCAGCACGAATTCAAAAAGAAGTGATGATAGTATAGCAGCAAAGATTATCATGTAAAGAGATAATTTGAGAAGTTTTAAGCGGCTAAACATTAAATGATTATAGTAGATGACCATGCGAGATTATGTTTTAAAGCTTTTTTCATACTTACTCGGCGGATTTCTGGTAATAAATATATTTTTTGTTTCAAAAAGGAGAGTAGAAGGCTATGTTAGAGTAACACGGGTTATTGATGGAGACACTATTGAGATCGAAAACAGGTATCGTGTACGTTACATCGGAATAGATACTCCTGAAATACAGAGCAGTAATCCGAAAGAAAGGTGCCTTGCAAAACTTGCTTTAAAACAGAACAAAAATTTAGTACTTTTTAAACTTGTAAAGCTTGAGAAAGATAAAGAGAACAAAGACAGATACGGTAGACTACTTCGATACGTATATTTAACCGATAAAACCATGGTTAATCTCAAACTCCTTCAAGAAGGGATGGGAGATCCACTCATAATATATCCCAATACCCGCTATGCTCAACTTTTTAAAAGTGCAGTAAAAACCGCAAAGAAAAAGAGAGTAGGTATCTGGAATCCCCAAATATGTGGCTCTATCGGAGCGGCGGGACTCGAACCCGCAACCTCTCGGACCCGAACCGAGTGTGCTGCCAATTGCACCACGCCCCGATATCCTATAGAATTATACTAATGGCTCCCCGTAAGAAAAAACGTAAGATCACAATACACAGTAAAGAAACACGTATACTTATTGGCATCTTGCTGATTGCAAGTGGAACAGCTGTAGTACTCTCTGAAACAATAGAAGGAACCATTCCTATGTTAATTTTTACATATATTGGAGAAGGAATAGTACTTTTTGGTTTCTTACTAGTACTTTTAGGGCTACGTTTTATCGGATTTTCCCATAGAACAACCGATGATAATTTTCTAATGGGAGTACTGATGCTTGCTTTATGGTATATCGTTACGCTTGCCTACTTTAACTATCTGTTCAATACTACATTTTTGCCCGGAATACTAGGAGAAACCCTCCATGAATTTCTTTGGTCATTTCTGGGAACAATACTTGAAGGAGTAACCCTAGCCATTGTACTCCTTTCATCTCTTACCCTAATTGTAGGAAACGATCTTCTTGATCTTACCGCAAAAGGTATTCAGAACCTATGGGTATTTTTGCAGACATCAACAGTAATGTTAGTTAAAGGTTTAATAGGGCTTACCAAAAAGTTGGTAAGAAAAATAACCCAACGTAGAAAAGAAGAGGTAGTAGAGCTTGATATCGAAGGAGTAGAGGAACAACCCGAGATAATTAAAGAAACGAAAGAATCGATAACCTCCAAACCATTAGAAAAACCGGTGGAAGTTGAAGCCCAACCAAAAGAAGACCAAGAAGAGCCCGATGTACAGATTACATTCGGTAAACCCTTAAAAGACACAGAAGAGGAGGTTAAAGAGATGTCAGAATGGTTAAAAAGATTCTATAAGCTATATAAACCACGTTTTCAGAATTGGAAGCTTCCACCGATCTCAGAGATACTTCTTCCCCCTGTCAAAGATTCTATCTCAGCAAGAGAGATAGAAGAAACAAGTAGAAAGATCGAGGAGGTTTTAGAAAGTTTCCGTATTCATGCAAAAGTAACCAAAGTCTTTGTTGGCCCCTCTATCATTCAGTATGCTCTAAACATAGCTTCAGGAACTAAAGTGGCAAAGGTTAGAAACCTTGCCCGTGATATTGCTTTAGCTATTGCTGCCCCCTCTGATTCAATAAGAGTAGACACAATTGCAGGTACTACACTTGTAGGGGTTGAGGTTCCTCGCAAGAAACCACGTCTTGTTCGTGCAATAGAAGTGATCGGCTCTGAAGAGTTTAGAAACTCTAAGTTTCAGCTGCCTCTTGCTATTGGAAAAGATATATATGGAAAACCCGTTATTCTAGATCTACACGATATGCCCCACCTCTTAATTGCAGGAGCCACGGGCTCCGGTAAATCAGTAACAATAAACGTCATTGTAGCTGGACTCCTTAGTCGTTTTAGTCCTGATGAACTAAAGCTTATAATGGTTGATCCTAAAATGGTTGAGATGGAACCTTATAATAATATTCCTCACCTGCTTGCTCCTGTGATTACAGATATGAACCAGACAGCTTACGTGCTTGATTGGCTTCTTTTTGAGATGCAACAAAGGTATCAGTTGTTTAAAGAAACAAAGAGCCGAAGTCTTAGAGAATACAATGAGAAGGCTGATCTAAAACTTCCTTATATTGTGTTGATTATTGATGAGATGGCTGATCTTATACTAACTAAAAAGTCTGAAGTAGAGCCAAAGGTTGTGCGTTTAGCACAGCTTGCTCGTGCTACCGGTATCCATCTTATTTTGGCAACTCAGCGTCCTAGTGTTAATGTAATTACAGGGCTTATCAAAGCTAATATTCCGGCAAGGATAGCGCTTGCAGTAGCCAGCAATGTAGATAGCAGGGTTATTATAGATCAAATAGGAGCTGAAAACCTCTTAGGAAAAGGAGATATGTTGATCAAGACCCCTGATAGAACCAAGCCACAAAGAGTCCAAGGAGCATTTATAAGTACCCAAGAGGTTCAGAAACTTACTGAATATCTTCGTTCCCAGACTAAAAACTTGGGTTTAGACCAAGAAGAGCTTTACTTTAAAGAGGTCTTAGAAACATTATCAGGGGCTCCCACATCTGTTGGCGATAGACTTTTTGCTCCTAATGCTGATCCCTTACTAAGAGATGCGATTGAGCTTGTGGTAAGAGAACAAAGGGTAAGTGCCTCAGCCCTTCAACGATATCTTAAGATCGGTTTTAACAGAGCAGCCCGCTTAATTGACGAGATGGAAAAAATGGGAATAGTAAGTCCTTTAATCGGAAATAAGCGTCAGGTACTTGTAAAAGACCTCTCTGAGATCGGATTATAATCCACTATGTATTTTGAAGATCTAATAGAGAAACTAAACAATTTCTTTAAAGAAAAAGGAGTACTTATTGCTCAGCCTTATGGCGTAGAAGTAGCTGCAGGTACTGCTAACCCCCATACGCTTTTTAGAGTACTAGGAAAAGAGCCCTACAATGTGGCATACGTTGAACCCTGCCGAAGACCCGCAGACGGTATGTATGGAAAAAACCCTAACCGATTACAGCATTACTACCAGTATCAGGTGATACTAAAACCCGCCCCCGCATATAATCAAGAGCTCTTTTTAGAGATGTTAGAAGAATTAGGAATTAACGTTGCTCAACATGATCTAAGGTTTGTTGAAGACAACTGGCGTTCTCCTTCCCTTGGAGCATGGGGAATAGGATGGGAGGTATGGTTAGATGGTATGGAGATTGCTCAATATACTTATTTCCAGCAAGTGGCAGGGATAGACCTTGAGATTCCTGCTTTAGAGATAACCCTTGGGCTTGAAAGACTAACAATGTACCTTCAAGAGAAAGACCACTATAAAGATATCTTATGGAACAAACAGGTAACATATGGAGATCTTTTTACCCAACATGAGTATTATCAGTCTAAATTTAACTATGAAGATGCGGACATTAAACGTTTAAAGAGCCTTTATACGCTAATAAAAGATGAAGCATATGAGCAAATAAAACATAAAAACTACTGGGCAGCGTACGATCTTGTTCTAAAACTTTCCCATATATTTAACCTACTTGATGCAAGAGGAGCTATCTCTTACAACCAACGTGTGCAGAGTTTTAAGGAGATGGCAGATATTACATCTCAAATAGCAAAACTTTATCTACAAGAACGCAAAAAACTCGGGTACCCCTTGAGTAAGAAAATAAACAAAATAGACTATATCCCCAAAACTATTACATATACACCCCATAGTAAACAGAAGATTGAAACAAATCGAGAGATTCTTGCAATAGAGCTGGGTTTCGAAGAGTTACCGGTAGATTTTCTGAAAAAATTTGAAGAACTTTTTACTAAAGAGTGGCTTCTTGATCTCCTTTCTAAGTTTAATCTGACAAAGGTAGATGTATCGCTTATTCTTACTCCCTTAAGGATCGGAGTAATTATCAAAAATGTCCCCCAAAAAATCAAGATAGAGCAAAAAATCATTGGACCACCTGTAAAGATCGCCTATGACAAAGAGAATAATCCTTCAAAGGCGCTTCTTAGTTTTATGAAACGTTACAACCTAACAGAAGACGATCTTAAAGTCGAAGATATAAAAGGTACAAAGAAAATCGTTGCTTTGGTAACCAAAGAGGTCACCATACAAGAGATCGCTGTAGCTTTGGCATCTGAGATTCTTGGTCTTATTCAGAAAATCCCGTACAAAACAATGCGATGGAACCAGAATAGATACCAACTAGTTCGGCCTCTTAGGCGTATATATGCTCAATATGAAGATAAAACACTCTCATTTACACTACTTAATGTAGAAAGCAATAATATTACCTTAGCTCCACGTTATATAGGACCTGTTCTTTACAGATTTGATCATGCTTCTTATTATGAAGCTTTTGTAAAAGAGAAGCTCATAGCTTCTTATAAGAAACGACGTGAGATTATTGTTAAATCTCTCATTAAAAAATTAAAACTTACTCAAGATGAGATCAGAGAACTAGATGATGTAATCACAGAGAATGTCTATCTTACTGAGTATCCTGTACCTGTAACTCTGATTTTAGACAAGAGATATAAGAAACTACCCTTTGAAATCATAGAGACTGTATTAAGGAAAAACCAAAGATTTATCGTCGTAAAAAAACAAAACACTATCTACTACACCCTTGTTAGTAATCATCCGAAGGTTAAAAGATTAAAAAATATAATCGAAGGTTACAATAAGGTGGTTAAAGCAAGGCTTGATGATGCATTAATGTATTATGAACAAGACTTACAAAAAGACCTTAAGAAGTATAGAGAAGATCTTTCTAAGATTCCTTTCTCGCCCGCCAGTGGTTCATATAAAGAAAAAGCCGAACGGGTAGCTCATCTTACAAAAGTACTCTGGAAAAAATATGTAACTTCAAGAATACTGGAATCTTTAAAAGAAGCGTTAAAACTTCTAAAAAATGACCTTGCAACCCGTCTTGGACAAGAATACCCTGAACTTGAAGGAATAATCGCCTCAGCATTTGCTAAAAAACAGCGATACAGCAAGAAAACTGCTCAGATTCTTAAAGAATACGTTACTGTTCCAACCTGTGAAGAGAGTTTAATACTTGCGATTGCTGATAAGATTGATTCTATTGTGGTTTTAGCTCAAGAAACTGATATCGATAACATAGGAAATAAAGATCCGTTTAAGCTACGAAAATATATTCATGAGCTTATTATCTTACTAACTGAGATAGATATGCCTCTTGTTAAGAAAATAGATCTTCATGAGATCATTGATATTACAATTGATTCAATCAAAAAGAAGGTAAGTATTAAAACACCAGCCGAAAAGATAAAACAGCTTATTCTTACACGGCTTGAAATAATGTTTGCTGAAGAGGTTCCGTCTGAATGGGCACGTGCTGTTGTATACAATAGCGAGAATATCTTATCTAATAAAGCTAAAACCCTTCGGTTTATTAAGAAACTTAAGGATTCTGAAAAACAAAGAATACTTGAAGTCCTGAAAAGGGTATACAATATTCTTAAACAGACTGGTTTTAGTGATACACTTTCTATTGATCCGCAACTTTTTGAAACAGATTCTGAAAAAGCACTTTTTAGTTTCTTAAAAACCAAAACTACCTTTGAGATAGATGATGTCTTAACCTTAGCAGATCTGCTGAATCGGTTTTTTGAGGAGACTCTAGTTATGCATCATGATCCGAACATTAGAAAGAATAGAATAGCGTTACTTAATAATCTCAACCAAAGACTTACAAAGATCTTAAATATTCAAAAAATCTGGGGAACATAGGGCTGAGGCCGCCTCTTTGGCTGTAGCTTCTAAAATTTCTAGTTTTGCTTTTGAAAGAGGATTAAGAAGATATACTGACGCATCTTTATAATCCTTGCGACGGTTAGGGTAGTCGACTCCTAGGCGTATAAAAAAGGTTTTTTCTTTAGGAATGACTGAAAGAACAGACTTTACCCCGTTATGTAGTTTCGTGGTTTTCTGATAACTTATTTTAAATCTCCCCACCGGAAGATCAAGGTCATCATGTACCACAAAGAACTTTTCGATATCTTTATTTTTTAGCACCGTATACAACAGGTGTTTTATACATCTTCCTGAGAGATTCATATATGTTTTAGGGAGTACCACAATAACATCAAGTCCTATGGCTTCATAAACGATACATTGCGAATCTTCTAATTTTTTTATTTTTGCTTTTTGTTTTAAAATGTCAATCAGATAATGAGCAAAAATAAAGCCTGCATTATGGGGGGTGTTAGCATATTCTTTTCCCGGATTTCCAAGACATATCACAACATGCATGTGCAATTATACCTACAAGAAGAACGGTATATAATAGATGAATGCATCTTCTAGTAAAACCTGCTAAACTGCAAGGTACGGTTTTTGTCTCGGGAAACAAAAACTCCGCCTTACCTGTAATTGCTGCCTCGTTAATAAACGGCAAAAAAGTCAAACTCCTAAACATCCCCAACATCGTTGACGTCAATCTGTTTCTAGATTTCTTACGCTCCATCAATGTAGAAGTGAAATATTCCCCCCGAAAAGAGATATTGCATCTTGATTACTCACAACTTGAGAATAGAAGAAAGCTTGTTATCAAAGATCCCGGCAAACTCACGAAAATACGTGCTGTGATCTTATTGCTTGCCGCCTTAGCTGTACGGTTTGAGAGGGTAATATTTAAAGGAGGAATAAGCGGTTGCACATTAGGTTCTCGTCCTTTAACAACCCACTTTGAAAACCTTAGAAAATTTGGCTTTAAGATATCTTACAGTCCGAACGAAATTTCGCTCATTCGGCCAAAGATATCAGATAACTTAAACCATGATTTTGTTTCACTATGGCAAAGTGAGCAATCAGTAACCGCTACAGAGGTCGCCCTGATAATCGCAGCAGGACTTAAACGAAAAACAATCATATATAACGCTGCCTGTGAACCCCATGTCCAAGATACAGCTGAGTTTCTACAACTTTTTGGTCACCAGGTAGATGGTATAGGCACAAACAGGTTAATAATAACTCCTACCCAGAAAGAAGCACCTGCCAAAGTAACATTTACAATACGGAGCGATCATCACGAGATCACTACCTATCTTGCTGCTGATCTTCTCTCAAAAGGAAACATACGTATCATCCATAATCTAGATGCCGAGGCACTAACCCCGATAACAAGAACCTTTGAAAAGTTTGGTTTGATGGTAAAGACCAAGAAGATAAAAACTTCTAACGATACAAAAGAGATTTTAGAAAAGGGGGTTGTCTTTACCCATTCTCGTGAAAAAGATAACAGTTTGTATGAAAGTAGATTGCTAAAAAGACAGATTAAACCAAATAATCCTATAAACGGCACGTTTTTGACGATCAAACCTCATCCTTGGCCTGGCTTACCAGTTGATATCTTACCGTTATTTGTTCCTATTGCAGCATATAGTGAAACCCCTATACTTTTCCATAACTGGATGTATGATGGAGCACTTTTCTGGACCCTAGAGCTAAGAAAAGCCGGAGTAAGAGTAGTTATGTTAGATCCTCATCGGGTCTTGGTAGCTAAAGGTCCCTATAACCGTAGCGCTACCTTTGAGGCTCCATACATTATTAGAGCCACAATCGCTTTAGTTCTATACGCCATGTCGCTTGGTTCAGAAAGCACTGTGCTTAACGCAGATACTATTGAACGGGCTCATCCTTATTTTACAGAAAAATTGCGCAAACTAGGAGCCGACTTCAAAAAACTCTCATAGGCCGTGTTTCTTGCTAAAATATAATAAAATGTACCGCGCTTTTAACAGCTATGAAGAGCTTGTAGATTATCTAGTTAAAGAGCTTAATCTTTCAAAACGCTATAAAGAGGCTCTACTTAAATATCCCCGAGAATGGTTTTTACCCGAAGATAAGGCACATATGGCTTTGGTTGATGCTCCCATATATCTAGCAGAAGGACAAACAACAAGTCAACCCTATACGATTCTTTACATGTTAAAACTTCTAATGCCTCAAAGAGGAGATAAAGTGCTTGAGATCGGAGCAGGCAGTGGATGGCAAAGCGCTATATTATCTGAGCTTGTAGGTAAAAAAGGAACTGTATACGCCTACGAAATTAGCCCTTCTATATACGAACTTGCTGAAAGTAACCTTAGTAGGTTAAAGATAAAAAATATTAAACTGATCTTTGGAAATGCCTTAGAAAAAGCTCCACAAAACGCTCCATTCGATCGAATTATTGCCGGGGCTAGCTTCTCAGACGAAGCTATCAACAAGATTACATCATGGCTTAAACCCAACGGAATCGCAGTAATTCCAACAATTCGAGAAAGTCTTATAACTTATAAAAATTTTCCAGAAAGTCCTATCATAAGCGAAGATTATGGATTTATATTTGTAAGAGGAAAAGAATGAGAAACCAAGAACCAATAGTATATCCTAAAACAATTCTGATAAAACATTGGGAAAAATACGCCCATAAGGTATTGAATTATCTAAAAGAAAGACCAGTTACGATCGAGCAGGTATTTGATAAAAAGATAATATACCGTAGGTATTCAACCCGAAAAAAGACCAAGCTAGTTTTCATAGATTCAGTGGAAGAGATCATAGAATGGGCAAGAAGACATACATATGCGTTTCATCCTTATATTTGTAGTCCTTTACAAACCGCTAAGTGTTGGTATGTGTTAGATATTGATCCTGAAGAAGAGGTTGATTTTGCTATTACGAAACAGATCACTAAGGTAGCAGTAGAATTTCTAAGTCAATACTTTGATAAGTATCTGCTTAAGTTCTGCGGAAAAAACGGATTCCATTTTATAGCTGACCTTGATGAAAGATCTCAAGAGAAGGTGTTTTTGCTGAACAAACAGCTTTCTCTGAAAGTTGCTCGCCATGTGGCTTCGTATATTCTTGATAATAAAACAGATGTATCGATCGATCTAACAAGTAAAGAAGAGAAAGAAGAGTTTACTACCATTCGTTCAAAGTTAAAAGCAAAAAATGTAATATACTTTGATACCAGAATATTTCATAGATTTGCCAATATCAGATCTGTATACTCAATCCATCCAATGACAGGGCTTTTTTCTGTGCCTGTTACTCTAGAAACTATTGAAAACTTTAAGATAGAAGATGCAAAAGTAGAATAGACTTATAATCATATAGATGAAGGCACAAGCAGCAGGAACATTTTATCCTGACAACAGAAAAGAGTTAAAAGACCTTCTTAACAGGCTTGAAACCAGCATCAATCTTCAAAATGTTCCATTATCTAAGGTTCTTGTTTTGCCCCATGCAGGACTTATCTATTCTGGTATTGCTGCCTTAAAAGGACTATTAGGTTTTAAACACCTTACCTCAGAAGATCCACCAACCTTTCTTTTGCTCGGACAATCTCACTACTACTTTTTTCATGAGGTAGCCATTCTTAATGATACAAGCTATCATACTCCTTTAGGAGAAGTCCGAATCAATACTGAGCTTGCCCAAAATATTAGTAGTAAAGTCAAAAACGCCAAATTTACCAAAGAACCATTTTTAAAAGAGCATTCTCTAGAGATGCTGCTTGTTGTTTTACAGCATATTCTAGCTAACAAACCGTTTAATATAGTTCCGATCTTAATCTCAGACCCTTATCTTGACTCAATCTACACCCTAAAAGATGTCCTTTCAGAGGTATTACAAAGTAAGAATCATTACCTGCTTGTATCATCAGATCTTTCGCATTATCCTTTGTATGAGGTTGCTAATCAGGTGGATATGCTAACTACTCAAGAGATAGCCAAATTAGATCCGTTTGCCTTTTTAGACAACATAACTAAGCTAGAGAATGAATACAGAAGTTTTAACCTTCAAACCTGTGCCTGCGGAAAAACTGCCATAACAATCTCGCTTCTTGTTGCTAACGAGCTTGATCTCTGGCCGCGATATATTACTTACCACAACTCTGGTGATATTGTACCCATGCATGATCAGGTCGTAGGGTATACTGCTTTTGGTTTTGTTTCTTACTCATTTGACCAGTTGGTGCTTCATATAGCTAGACTTGTACTTGATTTTGCGGTACGTACCAAAGGACAGCTTCCAGTAATTCCCTCTAAGTTTGTAACAAACGAGTTTTTAAAGCCACACAATGTTTTTGTGACACTCTTAAAAGATAACGAATTAAGAGGTTGTATAGGTACTGCGTCTTCTGCTCCCAAAAAACTGATCGATTCACTTTATTTTGCAACAGTAAACAGTGCTTTTAATGACGTAAGATTTGATAGGGTTACTCCAAAAGAATTAATTGATATTACCCTTGAGGTTTCTCTTCTTTCAGAATTTAAAAAAGTCGAATCTTATAAAGATATTGACCTAAAAAGATATGGCGTAATATTAAAACACAAGAACCACGAGGCGCTCTTTTTACCTGAGGTAGCCGAAAAGTTTAGATTTAACAAAAAAGCTTATTTTGAAGCCCTTTGTCAAAAAGCAGGATTACCAAAAGATTGTTACAAAGATAAAGATACTAGATTTTTTGTCTTTACTACACGGAAAATCGTTGAATAAAAGAAGGCTTATGTTAATTTCTCCAGACACCTGCTATCTTCGCATCGCAACGCTTACACTTTCCAGTATCAAGATCAAGGTCATGAACAGTAACATAGTAATTTTCACGATAAACAAGTAGAGTAGAGCAGTTAGGACAATAAGTACTCTGGGTTTTAGGAGAATAGATA
>WFTI01000023.1 GCA_015485585.1 Candidatus Dojkabacteria bacterium
GCCACAGGACCACCCACACTATAATTTAATAAAGTAGTATCTTTAGTCGAAAGGGCGTTTTCAACCGCATTTGTTATGATTTTTACACCCACTGTACTTATATCTACTGCATAAACGAAAGATGAAATTATCCCGTATGATGAATAATCCCAGATCCATGTTTTATAGTCTGTTACTAAAACCCCTAATCTGCCTTCACTGTTTAGCAAAACCTCAGTCTCTTTGGTTGTTCTGTCTTTCAGATTAAACAGGGTTAGCTTTACTTTGTTTCTTCCATTTTGGTTGGCTTTTTTGATTGTTTCTATCAGCTCGTAACTGCTTGTAATTTCTTTACCATCAACCGCAACGATCGCGTATTGTCCGATTTCTGACTTTTGTATTTTCAGATGCGTATTCTTTGTCAGTCCAACGATAACAGCATAAGAGCTATCAACACTGCTTCTCGCAAAGATCGGTTGATATTCAAGATTTATCTTGATCTTATATGATCCTGCTGAAAGATAGATTGTTAACAAGAAGAAAGCAAGAAGAAGATTTAAAATTATTCCTCCAAACACTATAAGGTACTGTTTAAAGAGCGAAAGGTGCACGATGCTTTGGGGTCTGTCTTTTTTCTCTTCAAGATCAACATATCCTCCAAAAGGAATAGCCCTTAAGGTGTACTTTATCCCCCCTTTTACTATCTGGAAGATCTTGGGTCCAAATCCTATGGCAAACTCATATACCTTGACATGAAACAAACGTGCGGTAATATAGTGCCCGAATTCATGTACAAAGATTAACAAACTTAAGATAAATCCAAAAACCAAAAGAGATGTGAGCATGCTATGATGGTATATTTAGTTGATCTTCTTTTTTTGAGACTGTCTCATCGATTTTTGCTCTATATTCACGGGTAAGCTCATCTAACCGCTCTATTGCTTTGTAAAAATCATTATCAGGCAAAGAATGCTCCTTATGAAGCTGTTCTAGTTTCTTTTTAAATTCATTACGTACGTCTCTTAACTGCTGACGATACCGCTCTGCTATCTTTGAGAGGAGTTTTAAGTACTCTTTTTTCTTCTCCTCAGTAATCGGAGGAAAATTAAGATATACAGCGTTATCTTTGATTGTAGGAGTAATATCTTTTAATTCAGACGCTAAGGCTTCAGCTATCTGCTTTAAGATGTTTTTATCCCAAGGGGTGACCACTACAGTCATAGCATTAGGAGCTAAGACACTTGCTACCTGATATATCGGCATTGTAGTATCATAGACATTTACCTGGATCTCTTTAACCCGCTGGACATCTGCTGCTCCGATGCGTAATTTTGCGATCTCTTCTTTGAATCTTTCTATTACCTCTTCAAATTCTTTCCTTGCCTTATTAAACAGGTCATCTAAAGTTGCCATCTAACAAAGCGTACTATTTTAATATTCTCACCAAGTTTTGCTTTATACTCGTCAAGTAACTCCTTTATCTTTTTTCCTTCTTCTCTAAAGTACTCCTGTTCTAATAAGACGGCGTTTTGCATCCACTTTTTAATTTTACCATCAACTATGCGCTCAATAATCTCAGCAGGTTTGCCTGAATCTTTTAACTCGTCTCGGTACATCTCACGAAGCTTATTAAACTCCTCTTCAGGAATATCTTCAACAGAAATATATTTCGGATCCATCGCGGCAATCTGTAAAGCGATCTCATGTGCAAACTTTCTGAACTCCTCATTACGGGCAACGAAATCAGTCTGACATTCTACCTGTACCATTACCCCTATATTCTGTGCTTCACCATGAGAATATGTAGCGATCACCCCGTTTTTGGTAACCCTACCGGTAAATTTCTGTGCTTGCTCCATCATCTTCATCTTGATATATTCCCTTGCTTTGTCAACATCATTATCATACTTTTCTAACGCCTCTTTACACAGGCCTATAGGAGCAAGCAACTCTTTTTTAAGTTGGATAATGAGTTTAGTGTCTGCTTTCATACTCTTTTAATAATGATATTATCTTTTCAGCGGTTTTTCGACCTATACCACGGATAGCTTTAATCTCTTCAGGGGATCGTCTTAAAAGCTCTTCAACACTGCTAATTCCAGCCAGTTTAAGGCGCTCAACAACATTAGATGATAAACCAAGCTCCTCAAGGGGTGTATACGCCTTAACCCTTACTACCTCAACCGTCTCTTTTGTTTCTTCTTTTTTACCCTCAGCAGCTTCACGCAAGATTCCAAACTCTTGGTCGATCTTCTTCTCTAACTCTTTAAGGTGCTCATTAAACTTCTCCCTAAGTTTCAGTAATTTATCGCCCCTTTTCTCTTCAAATATCTTCTTAAATGTCTCAAGTACAACCCCTAAGGCACGTCTTGCATCATCATTCATAGGAATAGGATAATCAACCAGTCGTGGATCTGAGTTTGAATCTACAATAGCTATCGTTGGAATACCTAGCTTACGTGCCTCACTTAGGGCAACCTCTTCACGCTTTGTATCAATAATAATGATAAGATCAGGGAGTTTCCTCATAAATGTAAGTCCACCGAATTTGCGTTCAAGTCTCTCTATTTTACGTTTAATATCAAGAAGCTCTTTCTTGGTAAGCTGGTACTTTTGCCTTATGTAACGTTCTTTTAACTGTAACAGCCTCTCAATAGATTCTTGCACCTTTTCGAAGTTAGTCAAAAGACCCGCAGGCCATTTGCGATCCACATAAAAGAGACCGTATTTCTCTCCTAGTTCTTTAACATACTCTTGGGCTTGTTTTTTGGTTCCAACAATTACAATATCTAGATCAGGGTCTGCATCAAGCATCTTGTAAAGAGCTTCGGCTGCTTTTTTAAGATAAGCGATAGTTTTCTCAACGTTAATGATATATATATTTGCTCTTCTTTTGTAAATAAAAGGTTTAAACGCAGGATGCCATCTCTGGGTAGAATGCCCAAACTGGGCTCCTGCACGAAGCAGATCATCCACTGAAGGAATATAGAAAGCCTTGGTTTTTGTTTTTGGCATAATAATCCTCCTTTTATCTTAACCTTACCCAAACCACCCCACCTATGGGGCAAGGAGGAGTGGTAAGGTATGTTTTTGACTTAGTTATTTTATCATATCTAACCCAACCTCGTGAGGATAAAGATACCTACCGTAAGTAAACCTATGCCAGAACCCCTGTTTAGGAATCCTTTTATACTCAAGAATATGCCCCAGTTTTGAAACTACGGCAAGGGTATCAACAAAATCGTCCATCACCACTGCTATTATTCCAGGGTATTCGTTTTTTAACTCAAGGTACAGAATAAAGAAACCATCTCGTTCACAAACCCAGAAAGATTCTAGTTTCTCCCAAATTATAGTGTTTTTATCTACAATAACACCGTATCGGTTTATCTGAAAAGGAATCTCTCTAGCCTCAAGTCTCATAAGATGAAGGTAGATAAGTATCCCCAAAAGGGCTGCAATACCTATCAACCAATACCCTACCCAGATAAAATAAAGGGTAATTAAGACTCCTAGCAACATAACTCGCTCCACAATATAGCGACGAATCGATCGAGGAGGTTTATCCCACACCTTTATTTCGAAATCAGCTACCCCTGACAAAGCAGTATCTTTAGAACTATTCTGATCTTGCTTCGAATCTTTGGTTTTTAATACCCTTACTACTCTTTCCGAAGGCATTTATTCTATTATAAACAAAAACCAAAAATGTCAAAAATATTACATATAACACCACGTGTGCTGTTATATACTCAAAAGTAACTGCCAACAAAGATACAAAAAAGAAAACTACACTTACAAGCCAAATTCCTATTACCCGTAAAAATCCTTTAAAGAAAAACCCTCGTGCAGGAACCAAAAGATCTACTCCGATCAAACAGAAGGTATAAAAAGACCCTAATAAAACTGCGGTAAAAACTGCTACAATAATAACAGACCGTATGTCTAACTCTGCATCATGTTGAGGAGTGAGGTTACCTTTAAAAACAAGCATATACAATATAAAAGCCGATATGCTAGCAAAGACCAAAACAAAAACCAGAGCCTGTTTTAAAGAATTAAAACGGAACCGCAACCAATGCATATCCTAATATAACCCCTAATGAAAGCAGTATAAAGAGTTTTATAGATTCTATTAAGAACTCACGGGTAGGCTTGGTTAAAGAGATATACACTACCTTTGCTACAAAATTCACCAGATTTACGCCTAAGAATACTAGTAATCCTTGGGTTAATGAGATTACTCCATCTTTTATAAAGATCGCTGTGTTGAGGGTGGCAAGATCTATTCCGGTAAAACCTAACGCTATAAGTGAAACCAAAGCCCCTTCAGATCCATAAAGAATTGATAAGATTTTGATAAGATAACGAGCCACAATATAAAAAGCTACAAAACGTAAGGCTATTGAAAAATGTAGAAAATTATGGGGTTTTAGGTCTATCTTCAGTTTTGAAACCTGTTTTTTGTTCTTTTTAAAGTAGAAGACAAAATAGACTCCCCCTACAGCCAGCATTACAGTAGTAATCTTTAGTATCTCTGAGGTAAATCTGAGGTTAAAAGCTGATGAAAGAAGAATCACTTCTACAAAACTTGCTAAGTTAGCAAGTAAGATTCCTAATATTACAAGATGGAGATTTTTAATGATCTTTGACTGAGAAGCCAAAGCTACAGTAGTGGCCGTTGACGAGAAAAATCCTGACACCGCTGACTGAAGGAGCCATTTTTTAGCAGAATGACTATATTTAGCCACAAAATAACCCAAAAGATTTACTCCTAAAACAACAGCAAGTACAAGCCCTACTCTATAGGGGTTTAAAAACTCTACAGAAAGGTAAAACGAGTCAATAGGTATCTTTACTCCTATAAAACTTAAGATCTCAGCGAGACTAAACTCCGTATTTGGAAGCCAAGGCAGAAGCAGTAATCCCATCACTGCAAACAGAATAAACTCTTTAAGCTCCCATTCATCAAGAGCAAATGCAAATCTTTTAAGATTCTCTTTGAATGAGATAACCCCTACTGTAATAATCGCGATGCCGATAGCTATTTTTAAGGTAATCAATCCAAACCCGAACAAGAAACTAAAGAGTAAAGTAACAAGTGCTGAAAGCTCCATGCTTAAACTGGTTGCTTTACGACGCCAAAGATGATCGATGTAATAGATAACTACCAATGCTACTGAAGCTGCCACAATTATTGATCCTATGACAGGAGCGTAACAGGTAAGTTTTCCGATAAGATAACCCAAGATACCTAAAAAGGCGTAACTTCTTATTCCTCCTATCATTTGTTTACCTATCTTAGCGTGAGTAATCTCGTTTCTTAACCCTACAAAAGCTCCAAGACCTGCACTAATAAGAAGATCTACTAAAAACGAAAAGTCTTTAATAGGTGGCATAGATTATTATACCCTACTTTTTCTTACCCTTTATGGCCTTCTTATCGATGTAATGCAAGATATCTTTATAAATCTTACGTGTTGTTTCATCAAGATCATATTTATACGGAGGAAACGGCACCCCCTCTCGCGCTGTTACTCCCTCAAGGATCCAGAAAACCCTCTCGCTCATTCCAAACCCCACTGCAGGAGGCATTCCCCACTCAAGCATCTCTACAAAGTCTATATCCATCATATGGGCTTCTTCATCGCCTGCTTCGCGCAGTTTTTGCTGCTCAACAAACCTTTCTAACTGTTCTACAGGATCATTAAGCTCAGCAAACGCGTTTGTAAGCTCGCTTCCTGCTGCAACCAAATGAAACCGTAACGCTTTCTCAGGATCTTCTGGATCAGCCTTAGCAAGTGGCGACAGATACTTAGGAACTCCTACTAAGAATATCGGACCTGCAATATGTTTACGTATAGCTTTCCAGAGATTATCAGCTAAACGGCTTCTGTTAACCTGTCCATCTTCTAAACGTATGTCGGTTTTCTCTTTTAAAACATAATAAAGTTTCTCCTCTGGATCATGCAAGATATCAACCCCAAATTCACTTTTTATAATCTCCACCATATCGACCTCTTCCCATTCTTTCTTTGGATCGAAATCAACGGTCATACCTTTAACTTCAAACTTATACGTACCATAAACCTGTTCCACTATATAAACAAACATCTCTTTCGTTAGTGCCATACCATCTTTGTGATCTGCATAAGCCCAATACCATTCCATAGCGATATGTTCTGGTAAGTGTTCAGGACTAAAACCTTCGTTTCTGAAACGGTGTCCAATGTCATATACTTTCTCAAAACCAGCTCCTAGAAGGCGTTTTAAGGCAAGCTCATGAGAGATTCTTAAATAGAAGTTCTCTTCTAAGGCATCATAATAGGTTACAAACGGCCTTGCATCGGCTCCTCCGGGTACATGCTCTAAGATCGGCGTATTTATCTCTATAAACCCCTTACTGTTTAAGAAGTCGCGTACTGCCTGCCAGAATTTTGAGCGTCTTATCATACGCTCCCGAATCTCAGGATGTATCGCCATATCAAGGTAACGTCTACGTACACGAGTTTCTTCATCTTTTATTCCGTGCCATTTCTCGGGCAGAGGTCTTAAAGCTTTTGTCAAGATCTTTACAGATTTGGCAAATACTGATTTTTCGCCTGTTTTTGTTGTGCCTACTGTTCCTGTAACTTCTATAAAGTCTCCTCTATCTAAAAGTTTTAGAAGCTCCCAACCTAGTTGGTTCTTTTTTGGATCACTTTCAAGAAGATCATCTTTCTTAATAACCACCTGTATTGTTTCTGTGGCATCTTGTACCCTAAAAAACTTAATCTTTCCAAAGTCTCTAATGATCATTAACCTTCCTGTAATAGTAACCTGCTGATTGCTTTCTGATAACTTTTCAAAATCTAATAAAACTTCTTTTATTGTATGTGTTCTTTGCGCTTTAGTTGGGTAAGGATTAAAACCTAATTCGCGAAGTTTCTTTACTTTTTCTAAACGAACTTTACGCTGTGTTAAAAGATCACCTGACATTGTTAATTTTATCATAGGGCTTTTATTACGTTCCCGCCCTTTACCTTTATAACAATATCTCTTCCCATAGTTTATTGAGCCTTGTTACTGGAACTACCTTATGGTTTCTTACCCTAAACCCTTGCTCACCGCGATAGATAAGATAAGTCTCTATTTTATCATCTAACCCTTTAATGTAGTCTAGAGGCTTTAAAAAGTCACTCCTAAATGTAGAGGCTGCTTTAATCTCAATAGCATGAACCTTACCTTTTTGGTTTATAAGAAGATCTATCTCAATACCTGAGGCATTTCTCCAAAAATAGGCATGCGGATCTTTTCCTAGATGATATGCTGTCTTTATATAATCAGCAACCACGAAATTCTCAAACAGCTGTCCGTACAAAGGATGGAAAACAACATCTTCAACGTTCAAAAAATCACTAAGATAACTTAACAAACCTGTATCAAAAAAATAAATCTTGGGAGTTTTAATAAGCCGTTTTCCGTAATTCTTAAAAAATGGAGGTAAAGAAAATGTAACAAATGTAATGTTTAAAACCTCTAGCCAGCTTTTTACTGTAGTATGTGTCTTCCCGATTAAGGTAGCAATATCTTGTAAATTGACTAACTGACCACTCCGATAAGCAAGATGTTTCAAAAACTTTAAAAATGCAACCGAATCTCTTATTTTAAGAAGCTCTAATATATCTTTGTAAAGATAAGTTTGGACGTAATTTCGATAAAAAAACTCTATCTCGTCAGTTTGCAAAGCGCCTAGCACATATGAACCCACGCCAGAATCAGCCCTCTTTAGGTACTGAGCCACTACCCCTGGATACCCTCCTAAAATGATTGCGTCGTTAATCTTATTAAAATCAATGGCATTTAATCTAAGCTCTCTTAAGGTAAAGGGTAAAAGCACTATCAATGCTACCCTACCGGCTAAACTTTGAGAGATGTTCTTCAACATCAGTAAGTGTGAAGATCCACTTAAGATAATCTGACCGTTTTTACTAACAGAATCAGCTAATACTTGAAGCTGAGAAAACAGCTTAGGCACTTTTTGAACCTCATCTAAAATAAACGGCAGATTCTCTTTATTTATCAACGATTTTGGATCTTGGTTTATACGCTCAAATGTATCAAGATCTTCAAGATTGTAATATCTGTAGCCTGGAAACAGGTGCTTAATGAGCGTGGTTTTTCCTGTTTGCCTTGGACCTACAATGGCTAAGATTTTATACTTGTTTTTAATCTTTCTAATAAAAGACTCAACTTCTCGTTCTAGATATCGAACATGCATCTAAGGGTAGTAGACACCACACTACTGATAATTGAAAGTTGTACTTTCAATTATCAGTACACAAAACCTTCTCCATTAAAAACCTGTTTTGTTCTATTTGGAAAAATTCTTTCTTTAATACAACAGAGGCTAACCCAGCACGAGTACTCTAATTACGTGCTCTTTACCGAATTCACAAAAGCCTTAGCATCTTCTTCGCTACCAACTATAACCCCATAATGAATAGGCACAGAAATTGATGGAGAAATAGTCAAAAAAGCCTCTTTGGCTTCTTCGTGAGTCATTACATATGTTCCTGATACAGGTAAGAAAGCTATGTCTATATCTTTAAGCCCCTGTATTTCAGGAATAAAATCAGTATCACCCGCTATGTATATACTCTGAACCTTATCTATATCTTCTTTCTTTGCTACAAACTTACTTTCTAAACTATACTCTAAAGGCGTAGAAAACCTTAACACATACCCTACCCACCGGTTCTCTTTAGGATGATAAGGTTTTCCGGTTTCAGGATTAATCTTATTTACATTATATGCCCGCACCGTTTCGATATTAATCGATATACCCCCGGGGGTATATGTGTACTCCTCTTCTGGCTCTACCAGTAAGGTATTAGAGTCGTTAAACCCCGATAGGTCATCTTTCATAGTATATGGGGCAACCACCCCTATTATTTTTTTCTTTTCTGTTACCAACGCTATATCTTCTTTACTAAAGTGATCAAAATGAGGATGAGTGAAAAACAAAACAACCTCTTCTGGCTTCATGCTCTCTATAATCTCTTTATTCAACCTAAACGGATCAATTACCAAAGCCAACCTATCAAACTCAATAAATATTGTTGCATGGTGAACATGGGTGATTCTAACCATATTTTTATTATACTCTTTCTTAGCTTCATCAGATGATTCATCAAGAGCTTTATTTAATTCGTCTAATATGCGATCTAAATCAAGGCCATACGCTCGTGTTACCATCTCAAGGGTCAAAAAAGCCTGCTCATATCCAACAATGGGGCACACTACACAAGGTACCCCAAGCTCCATAAGTTTCTTATACATATTCGGCATCTTAAAAAGCTCAAGAATAGTTGTATCTTTAGTTATCTTTCTTTTACTCATCTATAACAGCACTACCTAACACCTTAGCATACCGAAGATTTAAGACCTCTTTAGCAAGTTTTCCTTGCAGGAGTCTCTTAACAATTTCAGAAGCATCTAAGGAATCAAAAAACTCTTTTACCTTTTGATTATCTTTGACATAATCCGCTGAATATAAAACCACAAACTGCCCTTTCGCGGGAGCCCAGAAATACCCTTCAAGCGCACGAAGATACATACCTGTCCTCTCTTCTTCAAACACTACTTTTATAGGTGTTGCCTGATACCTAATAACAGCAAAAAGTTCTTTATGGGCTTTATTGGAAGTTATCCAATGGAGATCTTTTACTTTAATCTTCTTTTTGCAAAGATAAGAATTTTCTCGTCCTTTTGCTACGTAAAGAATATTGTTTTTAATGTCTTTTGAGACCACGTAATATGGTATGCCTGCTCCTCCGATACCTAAGCCATGCCTTTGCCCGATAGTATAAAACCACACCCCATCATGTTCGCCGACTGTCTCGTTAGTTTCGATGTCTATGATCTTTCCTTTTTTAGGAGTTATATACTGCTTAAGGAAGTCTACTACGTCTATATCTCCTAAGAAGCAGATTCCTTGAGAGTCTTTACGCGAAGCTGTCTTTAACCCGAAAAGTTTTGCAATCTCTCGCACCTTATATTTAGGAATATGCCCTAAAGGCATAATGATATGTTTTAGCTGATCTAAAGTTAATCTAGCCAAAAAATACGATTGATCTTTTCTTGGATCAACTCCTGTAACAAGAGCAAGCTTATCAGAAGGAAGATCAAAAACAGAATCTTTTCTAGCGATACGTGCATAGTGACCTGAGGCAACAAAGTCTGCTCCGCGTGCTAAAGCTTCTTTTAGAAAGACCCCGAACTTAAACCTGCTGTTACACAACACATCCGGGTTTGGTGTATTACCAGACTTATAACCGTCAATAAAGTAATCAAGTATAAGTCTTTTGTATTCTACTCTTTTATCCCATACCTCTGTAGGTATAGCTAGTCTCTTACTAACATGTTGGACAAACCCAATATCCTCCCTATACCTACAACCCGGCTGGTTGGGTCTACCCCATAATCTAAGATATATACCCCTTACGTTATAACCTGCTTCTTTTAAAAGAGCTGCGACAGTGCTACTATCTACCCCACCAGACAAGGCAACAAAAACAGTTTTAGCGGGCATTTAACTCAGTCTCAACTATCTTACGGAGGGTTTCTTCTGAGCGCATGAGTGAAACCAGATATTTTGCCTTTCTACCCCACTCTTGTGGTGTAGGACCATTATACTTATAAGCAATCACTTCAGGCTCCCTCCACCCAAGATCATAGTAGTAGCGTCGTATTTTAAAGGCTACGTAATAGATCGCCTCTTCAAATGAAGAGAAGCTTTTATACCCCCAACCGAAAGGGTTATATGGTCTAAACAGGTTTCTTCCCCCTCCGCTCTCAATTATAGAGATTGCAGGTAGAAGACGATAATCAAGACCATAGATTTCGGCAGCATCGACAAACACTTCAGCATAATCATACAGTGGGGGATATCCGTAGCGGGCATAGAAGCGTCTTATCTCTTCGGTTTTTAACTGTCTTAAACGTTTCTTAAAAAGATATTCTCTCTTTTCTCTTTCTCCATCAAAAAGTTCAATAATACCCAAGGTAGTAGTACGTGCCACATTAGAAATATTTGAGGCAAAATTTCGGGGCTTTGATGTGGTCATCTTCTCATAATGAGCAATGATATCTAACCTTACGTTGCTTTCGCTAGTTACTCCTAGCACCTCTGAAGAATCATATGAAGAGAGTTTATAACGCGAAAGATATCGTGCTGTAAACAGACTAAGCACTGCGATCGCAATAAGTACCCCTACTGTTAGAACTATTCCTTTAATAAATTTTGATGTTTTTGTATCAAATTCAATCATGAATAGATTATACCAAGCTATCCGTTATAATTTTAAAATGGAAGAAACCAGAAACAATGATGATCAAAAACTAAATGTTTCTTCATCAGACCGAGGGTCTGATAACGACGAAACCACTATCAACGCCCTAGATGTGGTTGTATTTATTCTAAAATCTCCGTTTCTTGTGCTTCTATTTCTGCTTAAAGCAATTAAATTTTTATGGGATTATGCGATTCCTTTAACAATCTTAGGAGCCCTTACCCTGCTTTGGCTTACCTCAACCGGCCGATTAGAAAAGACCAAAATCACAGAGATCTTATCAAGATATAATATACCCACAAGTTTTGAATCACTGATTACAGATTATCTATATCAAAAAACAACAGAGCTTCTAACTTCACAAACGCTAAAAGAGTCTGCTATCAAGTTTGCTGATAATATCAAAGTTAAGGTTACCTTTTTGACCGCTCCGCAGGTAAGTTTTATATGCAAAGTAGCTTTCTCTGAAGAAGCAAAACGTAAAGGTTTAATGTATGTAAACAGTTTGCCGCAAGATGAGTGTATGCTTTTTGTTTACGAGTCTTCTACTTTAACACCCTTTTGGACCAAAAACATGCGATTTAATATTGATATCATCTTCATTGACTCAAAATTACGTGTAATTAAGGTATTTAACAATCTTGCCCCATGCACTGAAGAGGTATGTGTAGCCTATGCTCCATCAGTTCCGTATAATTTTGTAGTGGAGATAAATGGAGGACTTGCTAAAAAATATTCGATTACTCCAAACACAAAGGTGGTTATATCTCCTTTAAAGTAAAACCTCAGCATCGTAACTTGCCGGAATCTCAATCCCTAACAAAGTAAGCACAGTTACCCCCACATCAGCAAGCTTGCCTAATTTAGTCGGGCGTTTCTTGTAATCTTTTGAAACCAGAATAAAAGGCACAGGATACATTGAGTGCTCTGTATCAACCTGCCCAGTAGTAGGATCGATCACCTCTTCAACATTACCATGATCAGCTGTAACCAGCAAAACACCGTTTTTTAACAAAACTTTACGAGCAATACGTTTCACACATTCATCAACATGCTGCATCGCTTCTTTAGCAGCTTCTAGATTTCCTGTATGACCTACCATATCTCCGTTTGCAAAGTTGACCACAATAAAATCATAGATACCCTGATCGAGTTTCTCTTCTACGGTCTTTGTAATCTTATAAACCTGCATTTTCGGATTTTTATCAAAAGAAAGCGTTGCATCAGTAGGATGCAAGATACGATCTTCATTCGGATAAACCACATTCATTCCTCCGTTAAAGAAATATGTAACATGAGGAAACTTAACCGACTCTGCCACTCTTAACTGTTTTAAACCATGGTCTGAGATGATCTTTCCAATATTATCACCTACCATAATCTTGGGGAAGATGTGACGTACTTTTCCTGCGTATTTGTGGCCGTAATATGAAATCGTGACGTACATCACATCACCCGGTTCCAAGATCCTCTCAAACTTATCAAATGACTCTAATACAAAGGCATCAGTAAGTTGGATCATACGGTCAGCTCTGTAGTTGTAAGATATGACTACATCTCCCTTTCTAATAGGTCTATTGCGAGGATCATCTATCACCATAGGAGGCAAAAATTCATCGCTTTCTACCTTTTTGTAAGCTAACTCTAAGGCGTGTGACCAGTTTTTAACCTTTATACCCTTATGTTGGGTCAAAAGATCATATGTTATCTTCGTATAGTTCCACTGCTGATTACGATCCATGGCAAACCGCCTACCAATTATTGTTGATACCATAACATTGTTAAGCTTGTATTTTGAGATTACGTTTCCAAGCTCAATAAAATACTTTAAAGCTGACCTAGGAGACGCATCACGACCATCAGTAAAAGCATGGATGTATATCGGAGCAGTTACCTGATAAAGTTTAAAAAAAAGCAAGATAGCAAAAAGATGATTAATATCAGAATGTACCTGCCCATCACTGAAACACCCCATAATATGGATCGCCGACTTACTCTTATAAACATATTCTACAACCTCTTTTAATACCTTATTATGAAAAAAATCTTTCTTTAAGATCGACTTGTTAATACGTGGAAGATCTTGTAATACTATCTTTCCAGCTGCAATGTTCATATGGCCTACTTCACTGTTTCCTTTCACCTTCTCAGGAAGTCCTACATATGTTGAGCTTGCATGCAGCAAAGCAGTAGGAAACACATCCCAGAGTTTGGCCAAGGTAGGCGTATAGGCTTCTGATACCGCATTCCCCTTGTACGGGCGAAAACTTCCTACTCCGTCCATGATCAAAAGCACAAGGGGCCCCTCAACTTTACGGGATTTAATAAGAGACATATGTGATTATAGCTTACATTTTTTGTTTATTGAGTGGGTCGTAAGTATGTTAAAAGACCTACTAACTTATCGATAAGTAAACCTTGTGTAACCCCTAAACAGTTTACTAAAAAACCAGTTGGTACAGAGAGGTCAATGGGGATAAATGTTTTTACCTTATATGATATAATTATAGTATGGAAAAGAGCACCCCCCCGACTCCAGACAATCCCGATGAGTGTCAAGAAGTTTATACATTATTACATGCACAGATAGTGAATATGCTAAGAAAGACAGGACTCACACTGGATCCCCGGTACTTTCTAGAGGGAACTGGCGTTCTTTTACAGTATATTATCAAATCCTTAGGTGTTGAACAACTCTTTTTTCATTTTTTAAATAAAGGCGGATCTGTCCTTATAATAGATGTAGAGGGAAGAATCGCTACAACAGTTACATTATTTTCCATGCCTCCAGATATATTAGAAATTCAAGGTATATGGGAGAAAGATAATTGTTTCTTTCCAGACCATATCATACCGGACGAAGAGGAAACATTCGGCAAATTAAAAGCAGGGCAGAGATGGACTGGTTTCTTTTTTGTGATCCCTGGAACGAGAAAAATACAGCCAGGGATAGTTGTAGAATTTTCCGAAAGAAACCGAAATACCCCTGGGGAAGGAGTAGTCTTAGCCGAACCTACAGATGGCCTTCTAACCTTCAAAGATCTGCAAGAAGCCCCAAAGACATGGGAAGCTATACAAAAAGTTCTAAATGAGCTTTATTAGAATTACTACCATGGAAGCAATCCCACCTTCCCTAGCCACCTGAAAAGAAAACCCCAATCCTCGTTACTAGAAGGAAAGTAAATAACATATTCTCTCAAAACTTGGTGGTATATAATCTACTATTATATGGTATAATCCAACAGATGTTGAAAGGAAAACCACGACAAGAATCTTACCAACCCCCCCCTTCCAGGGTGGTCGAAATAGGCAGACTCAGAGAAGAAGCCGCTAGACATTTAGTAACTACCCTTACTTTGCTGCACCGCAGCAACAGAGAAAGGATTCCCCCTATACACGAACTGCCACCTAAATTTTCTGGGGATTTACTTCGTGAGGATTGGTACACTCATCCGCTCATTCCTTGGAAAAAACCAGAGGAATTCCCATTACCAGCCTACTCCCTAGGTATAGCATCACTATATTCCGCATGGTATACATCTCCTATTCCCTGGCCCCAAGGTCCAAAACTTAGAGGGGTCGCCAAGGAAAAAGGACTTCTCTCAGCGGTTAGAGAATTGTTTGTAAAAAGAGGACAAAAAGACCCCTTAAAACTATTTTTAGAAAATGGAGGGTATTTTTTATCTTTACACATCAGGAGACAGACTAAACATGTAAAAACTAGAGCGGCAATTCTTTCCCTGGGCCCAAGAGAAAATGGGGTTCCAGTTGTTAATATCTGGGAAAAAGATGTGACCGACAAACTGGAATCAGGAATCCTTCAAGAAGGAGCAGAGATTTTTCTACTTTATGGCGGACACACCACCACCTCCAGAACCCCTGCCCCTACTCCAATTCTACAAATTCTAAAAACAGCAAGAGGAGAAACGGCTACTTTCCTTGGAGGTGGGCCATTCTGCAGACATCCTCAGAACGAAAATCTAGTATGGTATCTAGCCCATTATCACTCCTCGTACCCCCCTCTCATAGGTGTAAACTCAAAAGCCGCTAAAGCATTATCTTGTTTAATAAATATCATCAGATTGAGGGGAGAAATACAACTTCATAATCACTTAGAATTCGGAGGAGATCCATCAAAAATACAATGGGAAATTAGAATATAGCTGGACACCTACTCTCTAGAAGATTCCACTACCGAAACAAGTTGTGAGGGAGAGGCAATCTAGCCTCCCCCTCTACTCTCTTATGGCTCAGGCGTTCTCTTTTTTATAACCTTTTTACTGCAAAGCCTCCTTGATTATACTTACTGCGGCTTTGACATGCTCTATTACTGCTTTCGCGTATTGTCTTCTATCTTCTGGTGTTGTAGCATTATCGAAGTTCTCAAGAGCCTGTTTAGCAAGCTCTAGGTGTTGCGAAGCCTGAGCCTGCTGATCCGCTGTCATATTGTTTGAAACCTTGCTAAATACTCGTTCTAATACTGCTACAGCTCGTTCTAGCCTGCGCTCCACCCTATTTAGAACCTTCTCATGGACTTCTTCTGTAACCTTCTTAACTAGTTCTCTTATATCTTCAAGATCATCTCGTACTTCTTCTATATCCTCAAAGGATTGTAGGTTATCTAAGCGTGCCTCTAGATCTTCTAATCTTGCGATGAGTTGAGCCTTTGTATTCTCATCTAAGAAGCGGTTCTGGTTGATTATCTCCTTCAGGCGAGTGATGCGTTTTTTGATGTTTGCTACTATGATCTTCAATCCCTCATCGATTATTTCTTTTACACACTGTCTGAACTCCTCACCCTGTAAACCTTCACACTGAGTTCTAATCTTCTCACCAAGTGCTAGACGAAGGCCAAGTTTTTCTTCTTCATCATATTCCTCCATCTCTTCCATCTTCTCTTCTAACTTCTCACGCATTTCTTCTTCTTTCTCACGCATTTCTTCCTCTTTTTCTTTTAATCGCTCCTTAATGTTATCTTCATTATCTTGGTCTTGACCTATTCTGAATCGCTTTCTAATACGTTCAAAGAAGCTTTCTTTTTCATCATCTTCATTATCTTCATTATCAATTTCATTCTGCATCATGTCATCATCGTCATAGTCTTCATTCTGCATAGGAGAAGTCACAGTGACTGTAGGTGTCATGTTCTGGGCATATACACTAGTTGGAACCACCAAAAAAGTAACTAAAGCTAAAAGCAGGATTGTTACTAAGATTTTTCTATTTTCTTTCATGGTTGGACTTCTTTAATATATTATTGGCTATTCTAGTATTAGTTTATTGCTGCAATAGCTGATCTATCTCTTGCAACTCTTGATTAAGCTGCTCAAGCTCTGTTTGCATGGTATCAACTTCTTTAACAACCGTTTCAACCTCATCAAGCTCTTTTGTGGTTGAGTCTAGATACTCCACCTGCACCTTTACAGGAGCATATTCTACAACCTGCTCACTTAGTTTGGGCCATGCTATAACGCCCACTACAAGTAATACTAATAATACTCCTACTATAATTGCCCATGTAGGAAGTTTCTTTTGAGCCATATTGTTTTCTCTAATATTTTATCAAGTACTATAATATACCAAGAAAAAAGGTCAAATGTCAAGTAAAGAAAAATGATCAAAGTAAATCCTAGATATATTGAATCACTAAATCAATTTAAAAAAAAGATCTCAACTTTCCTCAGATCCCGCAAAGTAGCGATAGATCTTGGAACCACCAACTCTCTTGTAGCCATAGCAGGTAAAGGAATTGTACTTGAAGAACCCACCATAGTAGCAATAGATATTGTAAACCAACAGATTGTAGCCGTTGGAAACGATGCAAAATATATGCTTGGGAAAAGCCCTGACACCATCGTGGTAAAAAGGCCACTAAAAAGCGGTGTTATATCAAACGCCAGAGTGACCCAGAAACTTGTAACATATCTTCTTAACCGAAGTATAGGAAGTATCCGTATATTAAAACCCGATGTAATGATAAGTACCCCTGTGGGTATTACTTCGGTCGAAAAACGAGCAGTAATTAAGACCTTACTTGAAGCAGGAGCAAGGCGCGTATTTCTTATACCCGAACCATTAGCCGCAGCCATCGGAGCCGGGTTACCTATCCACGAATCTTTCGGAAACATGATTATTAACATAGGTGGAGGAACCACAGAAGTAGCTGTTATATCTCTTGGAGGGATTGTTATTGCTGACTCTATAAGAATCGCAGGAGACCGTTTCAATGAAGACATTATTCAATACGCCCGTAAAAAAAGAAACTTAAAGATCGGTGAACAGATGGCAGAAAAGATAAAGATAGAGGTAGGAAGTGCTTTACCCCTAAAAGACCCATTAACCATGCAGGTCTCAGGTACTGATATCGGTTCAGGGCTTCCAACAACAGTGGAGTTCACATCAAACGATGTTGCAGAGGCGCTAGAACATTCACTTGATGAGATTATCCAAAACGTAAGAAAAATATTAGAAAAAACACCTCCTGAATTGGTGGCAGATATTAAAGACCACGGTGTAGTCTTAAGTGGAGGAACCGCTCTTCTTCGTAATATTGAAAACCTTTTCTCTGAAGCCTTGCAACTCCCTGTTTATGTTGCCGATGATCCTTTGCGATGTGTGATACGAGGAGTGCTTGAGGCCCTTGATTATATAGATGTGTTAAGAAAAAGCCTAACGGTTGGCTAATGCCCTTTCATATAACCGTTTTACCTCTTGCTTTGTAAGCTTCTTTAATTTGGTGGGGGTTTTTACATACCACACATCAAAATTCTCCCAGAAATCAAACTCTTCAGTAATGTAGATAAATGTTTTTCTCTTTCTAGTGACATAATTTAGAAGATTTTTCATTATCTTAGACTTTCCTTCGTCATCAATATAGGTAAAAGGCATGTCAAAAAGAAAGATCGGAGCATCTCTGTACACTGCCCTAGCGATCGCAATTCTTTGCCAGTAACCTACTGAGAGAGGAAGATTAGAAAACACCATACCCAGGGGGGTATATCGATTCCACAAAAGATTGGTTGATAATGCCCACTCGTAAAGGTCAGCGATCTTTAGCGCTCTTATGTATCTATCTTTATCAATCTTATCAAAATCTTGTAATGTCACTGCTTCACATAAAGGTAATGCTAACTGTTCAAAATTGTCGGTCACTACGCTAAAAAGTTCTTTTACTTCTCCACGTTTTATGTCAACTACATCGATTCCATTGATAAAGTAAGTTCCACGTTTCACAGGAAACAGTGTTACGAGTATCTTAACTAAGAAAGTCTTTCCTACCCCATCTTTACCGTAGATAAAAACCTTCTCAGAAGGTTTGATTATCCATGAAACATCTTTTAATACCAAACGATACTCTCTTCCACTTTTTACCTTGTAGGTTAATCTTTTCCATTCTATAAGAGGAGGTTTGGTTGTATCTATAGAAAAAGTACCTTTACTAGTAAAACGGGTTGACCTTAAACTTAAGATCTCAAACAGTTCATCCACATAAAAAAGGCTGTTGATGATATCAACTCCTAGACGAACTAACATGTACAGTGAATCGTAGATGTTTCCTAAAAGTCCTAGATTTGCTGTGATCTGACCAACAGGAGCCTTAGAAACTATAGCGTTATAAAGATATAACACCCTGCTTAACACATAGGTATAAACCCGCACAGCATCAGATAATGAATAGAAGGTGTTTAGTCGTTTATATACATTGACGCTTGTTTGCTCATAAGAAGAAGCGACTTGTTTTAATTTCTGCATTAAAAACCTGTAGATTCGGTTGACCTTTTGTTCTAAAAAGGTGCTAGTATTTAATACTACCGACTGGAAATAATCGATAAACCTCCGTGGTAAAGATAAGGCAACATCTAAACGATACTCGAAGGCTCTAAGCCTTACCTCACTTAAAGCAGAAAATAGCACTCCTATAACAATTAAGAATACAAAGAACGAAACAGGACCACTAGAAGAGGTTGAGAAAAGGGTTAAAGTAACTAAGAATGAAATAACCCGCGATAAGAAATTTACAGATTGCCGTAACAACAAGATTACATTATCAAACCAGTATCGGGAGAATATATCAAGCTTTGTAAATATATCAGACCGTTCAAGATCATAAAGGTTTAGTCGGTAAAACTTCTCTACAACATCTGTTACTACTGTACCTGATCGAAGTTTAAGATCGATCTTTGTAGTGATAAAACTGAACATACGGCCCATTAATAAAGAGAGAAGCTGCAAAATTCCGATCAAAACCAAAAAGAGTAATGCCTTTGGTAAAGAGGTATCTAATAAGGTAAAGACACCTTCTCCATTATAAAAAGCAACAACCTGATCTATTGTGGCTCCAATAAGATAGATCTGAATAGGAGATATAACCGAACGTAATACTCCGATAAAAAGTAAAAACACCATGAGAAACTGCACCTTTTCAAACAGGTATCTAACAAACCAAAGATAAACTCTAATGTAGTAAAGAATTCCCGATGAAACCTGTAAATTCTGTGACATTATCTGTTTTATACCAGAACAGGTAGGGGTATGTCTACTCTAATCACCTCTTTATTTTTAACGGAGAAACTCTCTACTTTATACGCTAACCCTTCTTCAGGAAGATTTACCCTTGGAGTAATAAGCACAATCTGATTGTTCTTTACTAGCTCAACAAACTTTGAGAGGGTTGTATCAAATTTGCGAGCATCCATCTTATGAGGCTCAAAGATAAATCCGAATGTTACATTGTGCCAATCAAACACAAAATCTACCCTATGATCATTGTAATCTGCCCAGTATGTAATACGTGGAGGATTAGGCAAAAACTCAAAGATAGAAAGTAACATGTTAAGCACAAGCCCTCGCGATGCCCTAAGTAAAGCAAAATGATCACGGGCAAGATCTGAGATACTATCAACGTGTGATAACACATTAACTAATCCTGAATCAAGATAATACATAACCACACTTTTGGTGGCGGATTTATCAGAGGTCCTAAGATACGGATAAAGCCGTTTAATGAGAAACGTATTCTCTAACAGGTCAAGATACCGATATAAACTTGGACGCGCTACTCCAACATCTTTTGATACCTTCTGAATATTTAATAGATCTCCTGATTGCTCAGCAAAAGCCGATAGACTTAGTCCAAACAGCTCAAGATCAAGGTTTCTGGCGATAAAACCTATCTCTTTTTCAAGATATACCGACACATAGTTTCGTATAATCTCTACCCTCTGCTGCAACGGGACCTGAAAGATACGAGGAAGTCCCCCGTAAAAAAGTGCCTCCCAGAAAACAGCGGTTACCTCTCTTTGGTTTTCACGCAGAACCAGATAAACCTGTTGCAAAAGTTCATCTATCTTTTCTTTTAGTGGTTTCTCGTTCTCTTTTTTATGATTGATCTGTTCTAATATCTGTTCAACCGCATCTTTATTGGTAGGTGTCGGAGCAATATTTTGCAAAAGTGGTAACAGCCAACCGATACTTACCTTCTTTCTATAATTTAGTAACTCGGCATAGTTTATCGGATAAAGATATACATATTCTACCCTTCCAGCCAGAGTCTCTACCATCTTCTCTTTAAATCCTGATACTGAAGAACCCGTAAGTACGAACTTTACATGTTTCCCATTAACATCGTAGATCTGCTTAATCCAATCAAGCAAAGGAGAAAACTTCTGAATCTCATCGATAAATATAAAAACTCGTTCTTTAACATCACGTAGCGAAACCCCAAGAGCAAGCTGAATATCTTTCTCAAGAAAGGTTATATCTTTTTTAAGGGCTGTTCTTAAAGAGAGATCATCAAGGGTATAAAAAAATACCCGTTTTTTAAATACCATACCCCCATGGGTATTTTGGGGTTCTTTGTCTTCTTTAACCTGGTTTTTTAGTCTTTCAAGGAGGGTACTTTTTCCTACCTGACGGGCACCTACAAGCATTGTAATAAGCTCTTTTTCGATAGAATCTTCAAGCTTCTTTTCTATAAAACGTGGTATATAAAGTTGTGTACTACCGTTATTCATTTTTCTATTATAGCAGAAAATTAAGTTGAAAAGAAAAGTCATTCATCGGTACTTAAAATTAACTCTATATTGAAGAAATAACGAGTGGAAGCAATTTTTCACCAACCTCATTAAAAAATTCTTGAGCCGCCTCATCAGGTTCTATTAGGGCCCCTACAAGCTTAGAAACCATAGAAGGTAAGGTATTTAACCGTTCTAAAGTTTGCTGATCAATGTTATGCCTCCTGAGATGAGAAATGAACGCATTTAATTGTCCTACAACGACATTCAACCTTAGAAGAAGTTCTTCAGGGCTGACATATTCTTCTATAATCTGAAGCATATCCTTATAAGGGAATGGGCCTGTCTTGCGCTCTGGGACCGCAATTCCTATGGGAGTATTAATATACCAGGCAGATCGGAACGAACCATATCCTACTCCGAACATAGTAGTAACTTTCCAAAATTCATTCCTATTATCCATTAAGTTAAACCATAAAATACCGGGACCTACTAATCTATCTCGATAATCTAACTTCGGTATAACAACGCCCCAATCATAGAGTTGAGATGAAGCAATCCTAAGAACAGCAACCCCCGCCCCACGCTTGGAATCTTGGACACGTGCACGAGCTAAAAAGAAGGTACCTTTATCCCCCAGGTGAAACTGGGTCCCTACATCTTGAATCGCTTGCTCCAAAGTCCTTCCATTACAGACATCCCACACGTTATAGATCACTCTTTCCCCACCCCTCTGCCGCTCGTTAGAGGGGCTAATCCCTTCTTTAGAAGGTCTCTGTCTTCTAAACCACGGCATGCCCGTATTATACCAAAAGTCCCTAATTTTCATTTTTCAAGTAATAAAATTTGCAAAACAGTACAGCTAATTTTAAAATTGACTTTTAAAATAGTACACTTTATAATCTTGTATGCCTTACATTAAACGCGATCTCTATGAAAAAATTAAAAAGCATCTTAACCAGAAAGAAATCACATTTATAATAGGTCCTAGACAAGTAGGAAAAACAACCCTAATCAAACTGCTTGAAAACGAACTAAAAGCTAAAGGTGAAAAAACTTTATTTTTTAATCTAGATATCGAAAATGATTTTAAATTATTTGAATCACAAGAAAAGTTTTTATTTGCCTTAAAACAGCGGGTTGGTAACAACAAAGCATATATTTTTATCGATGAATTCCAACGGAAAGAAAATGCAAACCTTTTCATTAAAGGAATCTATGATATGAATCTTCCTTATAAGTTCATAATTACCGGCTCAGGAAGTATCGATTTAAAAGCTAAAATACATGAGTCACTAACCGGTCGTAAAAAGACATTCCTACTCTCTCCTTTATCATTCGAGGAGTTTTTTAACTACCGCACCAATTATGAATTTAAGAATAAACAAGATACTTTCTTAAAACTGTACCCAGAAAAGATGCATCTTCTATTAAAAGAATACCTTACTTTTGGGGGCTACCCACGTGTCGTAATTGCCGAAACATTAGAAGAAAAATATGAAGTGCTAAAAGAGATTTACGAATCTTACATATTAAAAGATATCTCATTACTTCTCCCTGTGCAACGTACACTAAAATTTAAAACATTAGTAGAAGCGTTGGCGGCATTAGAAGGCAATCTTGTAAACATTAGCGAACTTTCGAAGGATATAGGGGTCTCTATTCCAACAATTGAGAAATATCTTTGGTATTTAGAAAACACGTTTATCATAAGAAGCTGTTATCCGTTTTCAAAAAATCCGTTAAAAGAGATAACGCGCTCTAAAATCTACTATTTTTATGACATTGGACTAAAAAACCTGATTCTTGGAAAACTTACAGATCCTCTGTTACGTAAAGAAAGAGAGTTAGGGTTTGATTTTCAAACATTCGTATTTAATGAGCTTAACCACAAACTTTCTTTAAAAGAAACATTATTTTCATTAAATTTTTGGCGAACCAAAAATGGAGCTGAGGTCGATATTATATTAAAAAAACCCTTCAAAACAATCGGGATCGAAACAAAATACTCTGAATTTAAAAAGGCAAGATATACCCGTGCAATGAGAAGCTTTATTAAAAAATACAAACCTGCAAGATTTTTTATTGTTAATAAGAATTTCTCGTATTCAGAAAAGATCGAAAACGTAGGTATAGAGTTCATTCCGTTCACCCAACTTGACAAGATTATTGATGTTTTTATGAAAGATTAATCTCTTATGTGCTATAATTCATTACCCGGTCACTTAAGCGGGGTGGAACCACCGCTGACCCCATTCCGAACCTTGCGGTGAAACGCCCCAGCGCCGAAGATACTCGCCTGCGTGGCGGGGAAAATAGGCCGTGGCCGGGTCTTTTCTTAAAGTTTTGTGTTATCTTCCTTTAAAAATGTCAGCTGACACCTTATTAAAACTCCAGAAACTTACTAAAAAAAGACAAGAAAAGATCCTCTTACGCCTTAGAAAACGTATCACCGATATCCATATAGGTTTTGAAGATATATATGATCCGCATAATGTGATGGCAGCCACGCGGACTATAGATGCGTTTGGATTCCAGTTTGTCCATCTTATCTTCGAGGAACAGGAACCGTTTAATCCTAAAAAGATCGGTAAGAAAACCTCAGCCTCAGCAAACAGATGGCTTACCTTTATCAAACACTCCTCTACTCTAGATGCTATAAACTACTTTAAATCAAACAATTTTACTATCATAGCTACTGTGGTTGATGAAGATGCAGTAAAACTTAACCATGTCAGATGGCAACAGATTAAAAAACCTTTTGTCATTCTTTTCGGAAACGAACACAGGGGATTAAGCC
>WFTI01000024.1 GCA_015485585.1 Candidatus Dojkabacteria bacterium
GATGATAAGTTTGTGTTTTAATTTTTTAGCCTTCTTAAATGTCTTTAAGGCAAACTGTTTCTCTTTTTCTACTGCTATATAGACTATCTCTTGTGAAGAAGATACCTTGTGATTTTTTCTAAATTGTTGTTTGTTCTCTGCTATGAATTGAGCGATCTCTCCATGACCTGGTCCTATCTCAAATATGGTATAAGGGTTTTGAGTAAATAGAGTAGGCAAGATCGGAATAAAAAGTTCATTTTCTGACAGGATCTTAGTGTCTGCTTTTCTTAAAATTGTTCTTGCTTTTCTGAAATTAAGTTTCAGTTTTATAAAAAGAAGGGTCTCGTAAAACGCCTTCTTTGTGAAGAATAAATACTTCCGCAAAAAGCGTCTTATACGGCTATTCTTTGAAAAGATCATTATAGATTTTACCCAGTTTTGTAAGAGTTTTGTTTAGTTTTCTAAGCTTTGTGTTAAGTTTTTTAGTAAGCTTTTTCTCCTTTTGCTCAGCTTCATCGATCTTGATAGCAATGGATTTTAATTCTTGTGTTATATATTGCTTTAATAAACGTAGGTTTATGAGTTTCACATCTTTTGCAAGCTTTTTATTAAAGTCTAAGATGGCGATATAGGGGAGGTTGGCAACTGTAGCTAGTATCTCTTCAAGCTCTTGATCTTTCTGTTGAAGTTTCTGAAGATATCCTCTAAACTCCTCGGTTAACTTACTTTCAAAAAAATGGTGTAGATCTTCTAGGGTTTTTATGTCTAAGGTTCTTAAGGTTTTAAGATGAGGTTTCCAAAAATCAAGTAATCCGTTAAAGAGGGTAGAGTAGTGTTTTTGAGGAGAAAATTTTGAAAGAGCATTAATTAAAAATTTTGGTTCAACAAGCTCAAACACAAGGCTAGGAAATTTAACAAGTAGCCCGAGTAAGGTTTGAATAAGAGTTTCTGTTTTTTCAGAGTGATCGGTGGTCTTTTTAAAAGAAGTTGTAGGAGCCTGCGAAACCAATCTTTGATATGTTTCTTGCAGGCTTTTCTCAGTGGTTATCTTCTCAAACCTGTGTTTAATATCTGACTGATCAAACTCTATCTCTTTAGCTAGTTGCTCAAGAAGAAGTTTCTGTCTTATTGGGTTAGCAAGCGCAATAAGGTTAAGTAGAGTATCAAGCTCCTCTTCAAAAACCGCATATTCTTTGCTTTTGTATTCTTTAAGTCTCAAGAATGCATATTTAAAAAACTCTATCTTTTGCTCCTTTAAAAAGCTTGCATCGTCAGTTTCTCTTAGATACTCATCTAGATCTTTGTATTGTTGCGGAATAGGTATTACGTAAGGAACCATGTCTTGGGTTAAAACAAGCGCTACAGCCCTAACAAAGGCTTTTTGACCAGCTTCATCATTATCAAACGCAAAGGCGATGTTTTGAGTAAACCGTTTAAGAAGGTTTACCTGCATCGTAGTTAAAGAGGTGCCAAGAGGAGCAACAACATTTTTAAGGTTCTTTTGGTAGGCTGTGATTACATCTACTGTTCCTTCGGTAAGAATTGCGAGCTTGTCACGAGAGATCTCTTGTTTATTGTGAGAAAGACCAAAAAGCAACATACGTTTATGGAACACAAGATTTTCAGGAGTATTTAGATATTTAGCTATATCATCTCTTTGACTTAAAGTTCGTGCAGTAAATCCTACTATGTTTTTCTGGAGATCAAAGATAGGAAACATCACCCGATTGAAAAACTTCGGTTTAAGATCTTCACTTAAGAAACCGAGGGTTATAAGGTCTTTTGTTCCTATCTTTAGTTTCTGGGCTAAATCTTTTATAAATTCTTTACTTGCTGGAGCGTATCCTATCTTAAACTCTTTTACGGTTTCTTTGGTAAGCTTTCGTTTTTTATACACATATTCGCGTGCCTTTTGAGCTTCTTTTGTGTATAGAAAAACCCTGTGAAAGGCTTCAGCAAGTAGTTTGTTTATATTAAGAAGGCGTTTTCGTTCTTTATGGAGTTTGGTTTCTTCTTTACTGAACCTGATAGTTACTCCTGCTTCTTTTGCTAGTTTTTCGAGGGCTTCTTTAAAGCTTATATGTTCTATCTCTTGAACAAATCTAATCACATCTCCACCTTTTTGGCATCCGAAACATTTAAAGATTCCAAGGGCTGGGTTTACAAAAAAAGAAGGGGTTTTCTCTGCATGGAAGGGGCAGAGGGCTCTGTAGTTTTGTCCGACCTTTTTAAGCTGGACATAACGCGAAACTACCTCAACAATATCGATCTTCTGTTTAATCTCATCAATAACAGATAGGGTTCTCATTTAATGGATTATAAGTTAAAGCGGGTAGGATCAACCTTTCCTCCTCCGAAAAACTGAATGATCATCTTTACAAACGGAACAGCTGCAAGATACACCACAAATCCTAATAGTGCCCATAACATTAATGATCTGGCTTGAGCGATCTTTTGTTCGTTACCTGCGCTTGTAAGGTACATAAAACCTGCTATAGCAAACACAACAGGAAGCACAAACAAAGGCGCATATACTATAGCCCCCATGATATCGTTTACAAGCCCCTTACTTTGCTGAAGTACATCTTTTAGATCAGGTGGTTGGTTAAGGTCAACCTTTAACAGTCCCCAAGTAGGGGTACGTAATATCGCCATCATTTAAGTTTTTAAGTGTTTATTGTAGCGGAAGCTCTGATGGTAGAGTGTCTTGGCCTGTTGCAAATCTCCATACTAGGTTAACTATTACTGCAGCAGCTAACGCAACAATGATCCCTATTACTGCATACATTATCATTTTCTGAGCTGATTCGGCCTTACTTGAGTCTCCGGCTGAGGTTACATATTTAAAACCTGCAAAGATAAGCACTCCTACAGCAGTGATAATTACAAGTACAATAAAAAGGTTAAAAAGTTTCTGAATAAGGGCTTCGGGCCTGTTCTGGAATTCTTCTTTTACCCCATAAGATGGTAACCAGCTTTGGGCTTTTAGGGCAGTTAAGGCTATACCACTTAGAGTTTTAAAGGTCATGTTTATAGTTTCTTTATATTAGCTAGCTTTTGCGATTATACATGTTATTTAGTTGCTATGTCAACGGAGGGGGAGGGATTCGAACCCTCGGTACGGGATTAGCCCGTACACCGGTTTAGCAAACCGGCGCCTTCAGCCACTCGGCCACCCCTCCTTTTTAAAATTTTCTTCTTACAACGTTTTTGTGTTAGTAAAAGAATTATACACTTATGAAACAATTATGAGACAACAGCAAGTAGAAGAATAAGCACAAGGGCAAGTAGTGATACGATTATGTTTCCTGCCATAAGCATGGCAAGGAGTGAATCTTTGCCTAGTGTTAAAGAACGCTGGATATCTTTTACGCGCAGGTAAAGAAATATGGATGCCATTAGGTTAAAGACAAGCAAGATGACAAGTCCAAAGTCTATTACATTGTTTATAAGCCAATTTGCAAGCTCACTAAGTCCTGAAAGATCTGTTATAAAGTAGTTGTTCATCGTCTATGACTGTTTCGTCTTATCTCTGCAAAATCTAATAAGATATCTTGCACCTCAACCGGGTAGGGAATATTGTAGATCTCTATCTTAGCTTCACTTCCAGCAGTTTGGATAAAAAGATTTCCTAGTCCAAATAGTACGTGGATTAAGCCCGTAGGTTTAACCTCAACATCTTCTATATTTTCTAAACGAGCTGTAGTCCATGCCACGCTTTTTAAAGAGGTAAAGTCAAGATCAAGTATACGGTTGGTCGATATTAGAAAAAGATTGTAATACCATTTTACCCATACAAGAAGAGCAAGGGTGATCCCCCAGGTGAGAATAACAATTGTTAGTTTTAATACGAACATGCCTCCAAGTATTCCTCCTATAAAAGGTTGTATAAAGGCGATGAAGAAAAATCCTAAGATTATGAATAGAAAGATTCCGATTAGCCGAAGATAGAGATAGATAGGATGAGCTCGTACAAGTAACACGACTTTTTCATGGTCTTCCATACCACTAAACTTAACCTGAGGGAAAACACAGGCATAATGCTTGTTTCTTTTTTTAAGATCTTTTAGGGCTTTGGCTGCAGAGAACCCCTTTTTGACCTTATCCATTACGAGATTATATCAATTTAAGGTTTTAGAAGTTTTCGTAGGAAAGTTTTTTAAAGTTTTTTGCTATAATATCTATGAGGATGTCTTTAAACCAACGCAATATAGATAAAGAGATAAGAACTTTGTCTTTCTTACTCGGAGTTTTGCTGTTTATCTTTGTCGTAAGTTTCGGAGTATTTCTCTATCTTAATTACCAAGCCTCAAAAACCTTAAAAGAAACCAAGCAAGAGGTCACATCTGGTGAAGTTACAGAGAAAGAAGAAAAGTCAGAAGCCGAAAAAGAAGTAAAAGATGAAGAATCAGCAAGTTCTTCTGAAAAATCCCCAGTAACCAAAGAAACGCCTCAGGTTACTTTACCTGCTGAGACCGAAGAGACAACTGTACAAACCGAAGGGGACATTAAAGGATACACCCGAATAAAAGTCAATGAGAACATTTATGAACTTTCTGATGATAAGACAAAGATCCTTAAGAACTCAACGCCGATCGTTTCACTTGATGATGGCTCAACACTGATTGTTATAGGGGTTCCGCAAAGTGAAGATACGATCTTTGCGATCTTACAAGATGGAGCTGATCCTAAAACCACATATTTTGTGCAATACATAAAGTCTTCAAGCGAATTTATTCCCAAGCGTATTTATAGGTTTGAGAGTGTCTACCGTATGGTTAATTTCTTAGTTCCTAGTGAGCAGGTTGATGCTGTAAAGACTCCTAAAGATTTTTATCTATTTTTAGTTTATGAATATACAAACGGTTTCAGGTTACAGGTAAGACATCTTGTAGATTACACTCCTGAATATGAGATAAAAAGTATCGTCGGAGATTTCGAAGGTATCGAAGATATAAAACGTAATAATGATGGCACCATAGAGGTTACAGTTAAAACCTCAGACGGAATTAAAACAGAGGTATTCTTTAAAGAAACAGCTGATTAATCTAAGGTGTGAAAGTAAAAGAAAGTGTGTTGTCGCAGCCTAAACCGTTACAGATTTATCTTTACAATACCGAGGCACGAAAGATTTTAAAGTTTGTCCCTAAGGATTCCCCTTTAGTCCGTATGTACAGCTGTGGACCCACCGTATATGACTATACCCATCTTGGACATGCTCGCACTTACATTCTTACTGATATCTTACGGCGTGTTTTAGAGTTTGCAGGCTATAAGGTTAAACAGGTGATGAATATCACGGATGTAGGGCATCTTACAACCGATGATGACTTAGGACACGACAAATTAATGAAAGCCTATTATCGTGAAAAAAAGAAGAAAAAAGACATCACTATCTGGGATGTGATCGAATATTATACTGAGTATTTCTTAAAAACACTTGAGGAGTTAAATATTCTTCCTCCTGACATTATGCCTAGGGCGACTGAGCATGTTGATGAGATGATAAAGATAATCAAGACCTTACTAGAAAAAGGATACGCTTATAAAACATCCCAGGCGGTATATTTTCATGTTCCTAAATTTAAAGGGTATACGCGGCTTTTTCCTCAGGCACTTGATGAAAAGATTGTAGGAGCCCGTGCTGAGGTTAATGTTGATAGTGAGAAAAAACATCCTGCTGATTTTAGATTATGGCAGCTTGATCAACCAAATCATATCTTGCAATGGGATACCCCTTGGGGTAAAGGGTTTCCGGGCTGGCATATAGAGTGTTCAGCAATGTCAATGAAGTACTTAGGAGATACCCTTGATATCCATACCGGCGGAGAAGACCATATATTTCCTCATCATACTAACGAGATGGCACAAAGTGAAGCGTATACCGGTAAACAGTTTGTTCGTTACTGGATCCACTTCTATCACCTGCTTGTTGATGGCAGAAAGATGTCAAAGTCTTTAAAGAACTTTTATACCTTAGAAGATATCAAGAAACGAGGCTTTTTGCCTGAACATCTAAGATATCTTGTGTTTTTAAGTCACTACAGAAAACGCCTTAATTTTACATGGAAAGCTTTAGAGTCAGCCAAGAAAGCGTATGAAAACCTAATTGAGCACTATCTTACTTCAAGGAGTATCCATGTGATTTCTCTTTATAAAAACCTCAAAAATGAAAACAAAAATGTAGATCCAAAAGAGTGGTTAAACTTAATAGAAAACGATGAACTACTCAAACTTTTTACAAACGAACGTATCAAACCTCCGACCTATGCTGAGTTTGAGAAGATTGCCAAGAGATACAAGGTCGAAGAAGAGTTTAAAAAATATTTCTCTGGATTTATTAAAAAAATAACTAACGATCTCATGGTTCCTGAGGCTTTATCTGTACTATGGAAAGGAATAAGAGACCAAGAGACAAATTATAAAACCAAACTTTTATTACTTGCCCTTATCAACAGAGTTTTGGGATTGCGGTTTTTACCTCTTGAGACAGTTTATGAGAGACTCCTTAGAAAATCTCCAGAAGATGCGATAGAGATTGCAGATCAAGGGTTACAGGTTTTTGAACTTAAAGCCAAAAAAAATTGGGATAGAGTAGATGCTGTAAAAGCAAAACTTCAGAGGTTTGGTAGAATCAAAGATATTGTAGATTATAAAGTTACGGTAGTTATTGATGACCAACCAAGAGACTAATGAAAGAAGAACAGGCGGTGCCTTTAAATTTTTTGAATGGATTAAGGTTGTTTATAAGTTTGTTTTTCTGTTACTTACAATCATTTTCGTTATTGGTTTTATCGGACTTATTTTTGGCAATAAGCCTTCCGTAGAGGCAGAGTATCGTAATATAAAGATAAGCTCTTTACCGCTTTATGTGTGGAGAGCTGATGAGAAAAGATGGGTAGACTATTATTCAGAAGATGCATCATCTTATATTGAGGGTTTTACATCCTTTGATAACGATGTCTACAAGATAGCTTACATTAAATTAAAAGGAGAGATCACTGATGAGTGTGTCTGGCCCTTTTTAGGCAACCAGCCCGTAGGAATCTGCGCAAGCTTTGTAAATTCTTTCTTTAATTATGTATTGGTTTCAGATGATATTATCGCACTAATTGTCGAGCTTGATACCCCAGGGGGTACTCAGTATGGAGCTGATATCCTATTTCAGGCACTTTATAAACTAAGACAGAAAAAGCCTGTTTACATATTTGTTCCTAACCAGATAGCATCAGGAGGGGTTTATATGGCGGTAGGGGCTTCTAAGATATTTGCAAGCCCTATAGCCTTAATAGGCAACATAGGAGTTATGGCTACCCTTGTTGATTACTCAGGCCTGATGAATAAATTAGGTATAAGAACGATCACCTTTACAAGTAAAAATGCAAAGCATAAAACCCTAGAAGGATTGCTTGATGAAGACAAAAATGATGTAGAAGATAGATATTTCCAAGATATTCTTGATAATGCTGAGGCGCGTTTCCATGAGGTGCTTGTTAAGGGGCGTCCTCAGATCAAGCTTGATCAGGTAAAAAGCGGCTTAATATTTACTCCTTCTAAAGCGAAAGAACTAGGTTTAATCGATGACATAGCTTTAAACAGTTTCGAGGTATTAACAAAACTTGCTGAAGATGAGACTGTAAGAGGTTATCTTGAAGACAAGAACAAGAAGGTTGTTGTTAAACAGTATTCTTTATCGGCAAAAGAAGGGCTGTTTTCACTTTTTACACGATCTTATTTACAGTTTTTTCTGAAGGGAACTTATAAGACTTTAACACCGAAGGTTGTATTTAGGTAAGATTATATGGTCTAGTTGTATTAGAATATTTATCTAATATAGCATGAACTAAAAGAAATTCACATACCTGTTGATAAATGTTGATAAGTTGTTTATAATACGTCTTAGTTTGTGTTATTATAGATCTAAAACTCAAAAGGAGGTAAATAGTCGTGAAGGCAGAGCAGAACGACATTATTCTAGGAAAAATTAAAGACCCCACAATAGCTGAAAAATTAGAGCAAAGTCTTAAAAATTTTAAGGTTTTTAAACCAGGAGACTTTGCGTGGGGTACTATTGTGCATAAAAGTGATGATATGTTACTTGTTGATATTGGTGCACGTGCTGAAGGTATTATAGATGGGTGTGAGCTTAAGGCCCTTGGTAAGAAAGAGCTTAAGAAACTAAAAGTAGGAGACAGGATCCTTGTTTATGTAGTAACCCCTGAAGCAAAAGATGGAAGTGTAGTGCTCTCTATTCAACGTGCTAAGGCTTATAAAGACTGGTTAGATTTAGAAGAAGCCAAACGTGAGGGTAAGACCTTAAAAGTACGGGTAGTTGAAGTAAATAGTGGGGGATTAATCTGTGAGTTACCAAGTGGTATTAGAGGATTTGTTCCTTTATCGCAGATTGATCCTACCCGTATCTTTGACACAGCCAAAAAGACCTATGGTAAGAACGCCATGTCAGAGGTCCAGAAGAAGCTTGCTCATCTTTTAGATCAAGAGATAGATGTTAAGGTGCTTGAGGTTGATAGGGAGCGAGCAAAGGTGATCTTTTCAGAGAAAGCTGTGGTGTTTGAAGACAAACTTGGTATTAAACCAGGAGAGGCTCCTAAGCGTTTGGTACCAGGGCAGGTACTTGAAGGGGTTGTTACAGCCCTTACTCCATTTGGTATCTTTGTAAACGCAGGTGGTGTAGAAGGACTTGTGCACGTATCAGAGCTTTCATGGGATAAGGTGACAGATATCTCAAAGCTTTACAAGATAGGTGATAAGGTGAAAGTAATGGTGCTTGATGTAGCAGATGCAGGAAGACGGGTAGCTTATAGTATTAAGAGATTAACCCCTGATCCTTGGAAGAAAAAGATTAAAAAATATAAGGTTGGAGATGTGGTTGAAGGGGTTGTGGATGGGGTAGTAGATTTCGGAGCTTTTGTACGCCTAGAGGAGGGAATAAACGGATTAATTCACATATCAGAGCTTTCGCACCGATTGGTAAAAAATCCTAAAGATGTAGTAAAGCCAGGCCAGAAGGTAAAAGTACTTATTCTTTCAATCTCTGAAACTGCACGTCACCTAAGTTTAAGTTTAAAACGGGTTGATCAAAGAACTGGAAAGGTTTTAAAGTCATATATGAAAAAGAAAGAAGATAAATCTGAAGAGAGATCTAAAGATAAGAAAAGATCACAAGAGACAAAGCAATCCACAAAAACCTCACAAGAATCTAAATAAAATGGTAAAATAACCAGATGAAGAAAGGAATCCATCCACAGTACCAATACGTAACAGTAAAATGCACTAACTGTGGTGCTACTTTTGTGATTGGAACGACACGTACCTCAGACTTTCAGGTACCTATCTGCTCAAAGTGTCATCCTGCATATACTGGTAAACAGTTAGAGTTGAGCAAGGTTGACCGTATTGCCCGCTTTATGGAACGCGTCAAAAAGGCTGAGGAGTTAAGAAGTAAGAAAGAGAAGAATGGAAGGAGATAAGAATATACGCATAGAGGTGATGAACAAAGAAGGAAGTCTTTCTGATGCTTTTAGAAGATTAATGGAGGTACTAGGTGCCCTGTTTAATAAACGTCCAGAAGAAGTAACGTTAGGAGACTTAGGGAGAGAAGGAGTCGTTCTTGTAGGCGGGGTTGTGAGAAGGAAACAGGGAAAAGAAGGAAAAGATCGCGATGTTAAATAATCCACTTCCGTTTTTTCCTCTTATAAAGCCCTAATCTTTTATGAAGTATTCTTAAATATTTTTTCGCTCTTTTTTTACTGTTTATAAACCTTGCTAGTTTTAAAACATTATCGTAATAAAGATAAGCCCTTTTTACCTCTCTGAAATAGAATTTTGGAACAATATCTTGTAAAGTAAACTTTTGTTCTTTTGACAGAATCTTAAAAAACATTAGATACTCTAAAGGACGATCAAACACTGTGAGCGGAATGGTATTAAAATCTCTATACGCCCTATGTGACAAAATACCAAGATAGATCGCCATGTCTATTAGAAGATCTAAAACCGAGTAGGGGATACCCTCTAGGGTATCTGGTTTTTTGGCTTGTTGCTCTGCCTGTAAGATAAACGTTGTATACAGGGTGGTTTTTGTAGGGTTAGCGTTTATCCTATTAAAGAGTGGGTTTTTATAAATATCATGCTCTGTTGGTTTGGTTAATCCTAGCAATGTGTTAGTCGTAGGTACAAGATCGTTTGTGATATTTTTAATAAGCTTTTCATAGACATCAACAGATTTTTTCTGGAAATGTTTTAAGATCTCCCAAAAATAAAGGGTAGCTAACACATTAAAGGTAATCTCTTCTTTATTGTAAAACTCCCCAAATCCTTCTATGATCTCTTTAAGATCCTGTTTAATAGAAGGAGGTATTAGATATGCCTTTTTTATAAGATGACGAAGCCTTTTTACAGGAAGCGTGCGTTTATATATAGGGTCAACATAGAATCTAGACATATACTGAGATTGTATCAAAGAAAACCTTAAAAAACCTTATCTATCTCTTCAAGGGTTTTTAAAACTTTGTGTTTTATATAGACCTCATTGAACTTTTCCCTACTAGATGAAGCCGCTGAAACAACAGCCTTATATAAAGTCAGAACCTTTCTAACCTGTTTTGGATCATCTAGATTAAGATTCTCAATCATCTCGATTAAAGCCTTAATCTGCCCAGCTAGCCGGTTTAATGATTTTATGGTGTTATCAAGTTCTTGTTTAATGTAGTTATTCATGGTTTAAGTATACCCCCCGGGGTATATCTTGTCAAGGTTTTTGTAATTGGGTTATAGTTTTAATAAGGTCTCTTATTTTGTGTTGTAGTTTTTCTAAACGTTCAATTTCTTCTTTGGTTTTAAGATACCCTCTTATTATTTCGAAACCTTCTTTGATGTAATCATCTAAAGCCCGTGTTTTCTCTATAATGTTATTTCCTTTTCCTTTTTGGATTAAGCCAGGATATACAAAGTAATAGATTCGTTTGCCAGCGAACTTTTTGTTTAAAAAGATCTCTAAGCCACGCCCTATAGTCTTAATCTTCTCAAGATAAGGCAATAGATCTTGCTTTTTGTAGGCTCTCTCACCTGTAATCTTCTGAAAGGGAAATCTGTCAGTCTCACGTATGGCAAGCACCACATCTGCAATGTCTCTAACTGGGGGATCGACTAGTGCCTTAATATGTTCTTTTTTAATAGAAATAAGGTCTGCATCGCAGAATACTACGATATCGTATCTTGCTGTTTTTATTCCTTTGGCGATTGCGTATGCCTTACCACGATTTTTAGGCAATCTTATCACCTTTAAGGTGGTGTTGGTTTGATTTTGTTTTCTGACCTCCTCTGCTAGAGTGTAAGTATTATCTGTTGAGCCGTCATCTATAACGATGATCTCTTTGACGATTTCAAAAGATAGTAGGGTTTTAAGTAATTTTTTCGATAGTCTCTTCTTCATTATACGCAGGGATTATTAGGGTCGCATCATACATAAAGATTGATTTTACTTCTGATTTTATTTCTTCTGTCTCCATTTAAAGGATTATATAATCCCTACAGATACATACTTTTTTGAAAGCAGCTTTGGGCGAGTGGCGGAACTGGCAGACGCGGGGGACTCAAAATCCCCTGGTGGTAGCCCCACCGTGCGGGTTCGAATCCCGCCTCGCCCATATAATACACATGCTATACTTAGGCTATGAGAATCCAATACCTAAGGCGTAAAAAAACGGTTCTTCTTGGGTTTGATGACAAAGCATCGTTATATGTAGCAGTCGTAATGGAACCATTAGAAGATGAAGGTAAGATTGATACTTTAATTAAAGAACTATCTGAGAAGAAGGTCAAAGCTGTTGTTTATCCTTTTATTCTTTCTTTAGATTCAGAGAAGATACGTGACTTTTATCTTGAAACCGTCGGAGATTTAGTTAATAACGATATTTTGTTTATTAATTTAGAGGGAGAATTTATGCCGTTTGAAAAAGGACCGCTCATTACAACCAAGAGATATAAAGAAGAGAATCTTCTAACAGCCATAGATCATGAAGATCTAAAAGCCCTGATTATTCCTTCGATCGAATTAACCGATGAAACCATTAAACTTAGCAGTAAACCAGACATTTTAATAGGAGACGGGGAGATACTTCCGCGTGTTGAGGGGCTTCTTGAGGTTCCTTATATCATAGTTATCGATAAAGTAGAGAGTTTCACTTATAAGACTGGAGTGTCAGAGATCCAAGAGCGCAAAGAGATCTCAATCAAGGCAAGCAAGATTGAGAAAGAGACACAAACCCAGATCATTGCGTTGTAAAATCCTCATATGCCTAAAGAGAAGGTACCACCTCATAATATAGATGCGGAAGCAAGTGTCTTAGGAGCGTTGCTTTTGTCGCCTGAAGCTGTAGTGCAGGTGGTAGATTATCTTAAACCAGAACATTTCTATGATCCCCGTCACAGGGTAATATTTCAGGTTATAGTAGATCTGTTTAGGGCAGGAAAACCCGTAGACCTAGTTACTGTGACTGAGTTTTTACGTAAAAAACGTAAACTAAGATCAGCAGGAGGAGCAGAATATATCTCTGAGCTTGTTGACAAGGTGCCAACCTCTGCACATGTACAGGAGTATGCTCAGGTAGTAAAAGAACATGCTGTAAGACGCGCTCTTATAGAGAGTGGCGGGAAGATTACAGAGCTTGCTTTTAAAGAGAGTAAAGATATCAATGAGGTCTTAGCTGAAGCTCAACGGATGTTGTTTGACGTCTCTGTAGAAGGGGTCAAGCGAAACTTTGTGCATGTAAAGGATATCTTAGAAGATGTGTATGAAGACGTTGTACGGATTACAGAAAGCGACCAACTGCTGGGGTTATCTACTGGTTTTAAAGATTTAGACAAGCTCCTAGGGGGCTTTCAAAAATCAGACCTTATTATACTTGCTGCCCGTCCAAGTGTGGGTAAAACATCGCTTGCACTTGATTTCTTACGTCACATCGTTTTAAGAGAAAAGAAAAATGCAGCGATGTTCTCGCTTGAGATGTCAAAAGAGCAGCTCATGATGAGGTTATTAGCAATGGAAAGTGGAATAGGCCTTTGGAACGTAAGACAAGGAAGTTTAACCGATGAAGAATTAATGATACTCTCTGAGGTGGTCGGAAAATTCTCTGAAGCAGGGCTGTGGATAGATGATGAGCCTGGCCTTAATATCGTTGAGCTTAAAGCCCGAGCAAGACGGCTCTATTTAGAACACAAGATAGATTTTCTTGTAATAGATTATCTGCAGCTTATAAGAGGAACCCGTCAAGAGAGTAGGGTACAAGAGGTGTCTGAGATATCGCAAGAACTTAAAAATATTGCGCGCGAGCTTGATATTCCTGTACTTGCTATTTCTCAGCTTTCACGAAGGGTAGAAGATCGTGCCGATAAGATGCCCCAACTTGCTGATCTGCGTGATAGTGGAAGTATTGAGCAAGATGCAGATGTTGTAATGTTTATCCACCGTGAAGAGCTTTATGATCCTGATACTGAGAAGAAAGGCATCGCTGATTTAAAGGTAGCGAAACACCGTAATGGTCCTACAGGTACTATTCAACTTGCATGGATTAAAGAGATCTCAAGTTTTCGTGACCTTGCTAAAGAAGAGGAACCAGAAGATGTAGAGTAGAGTATAATCGTCATAATGGAGCCTACCGGGTACGAAGAACTAACCCTTACATATTTTTTAGAGAATGTTTTAGGAATCAATTTCAAACTTATCGGTTGGTTTTTTATTATCTTGATCGCTCTTTTCTGGGCACTAGGTTTACTATGGGTCTTAAAAGATGCAAGCAATCGCTATAAAGATGCAGACTCAGTATTTTACTGGGGAATCTTAGTTCTACTTTCAGGTTTCTTAGGGGTTGCTATCTATCTTATTTTTAGACCTGAATATACCCTTGCTGAGAAAGAACAGTTGGAACTTTACAAGAAAGCCCTTTTATCTCAGGTACTCTCATTAGTAAGATGTCCTACCTGTGGAACATACATTGAGTATCAGATAGATCATAAACATAAGTACTGTAATCAATGTGGAACAAAACTTTATATCCAGTGCAAAAATTGTAAAAGTATTCAACCCTTTTATGCCAGATACTGTTCTTCGTGTAAAGCTCCTTTAAAAGAAGAGATGAAAGAACAACCAAAACAAGTTAAAAAAGCGGTGCTGAAGAGAAAAGAAGCTCATAAAAAAGAAGGACATAAAACGGTATTTATCTCACGCTTAGGAATAAACAGCGTAGGTACTCTGCTTGCCCAGATAATAAAAGATTTAAGCCGAAAGCCTAAGTCTTCAAAGTAATTTTAAAATGTCTTACCTAAAGCTTGGGATACTTGCACTAATCGATATATGGCTTCTTTTTAAGGTATGGCAAGAGATGGTGATACTACTTGATAGAGCTTTAGCTTTAAGTTCAAAGGAGTTAAAATACAAAAGTACCTTTGATGTTTTTTGGGCACCGCTTTTTCTATCGTCTTTAGTAGCAGCTTTGCTTGCCCGAATCTTCTTTATTGTTAGCAATATCTCTCTTTATCGCGGAGTTTCATTTTCTCTCTTTCCTTATATCAAATTACAGAATGAAGTAATCTGGTTTACATACATGCCTTGGCGTCTGTTACGTTTTGGAGAAGGAATTAATATTCCGAGTTTTTTTGTTACTTTAGGGATTTTTTACCTTGTGTATCTATTTAGAGTCTTACGACATATCCGAAAACAGGTAGAACTCACCACTGAATTTTCGCGTTTCTTTGTGAGGCTGTATATAAAATCGGCTTTTTATATCATCTGTCTTGTGCTTGTTAATCTTTTGGCGATCCAGTATGGCATTGTATGATGTAGTTGTGGTAGGAGGAGGAGTAGCAGGTTTAACCTCAGCTCTCTATTGGGCTAAAGAAGGAGCCAGAGTAGTACTCTTTGAAGCAAGCAACCAATTGGGTGGGCTTTTAGCCACAGAGAAGATAAGGCTAGGCAACCATACTTTTGAGATCGAACGTTTCTATCACCATTTTTTTAAAAAGGATAAAAAACTCAAGAAGCTAACCGCTTTGCTTGGTATAGAGAAGTCTTTGAAGTTTTACAAGGTTAAAAGCAACCTTACATCTGGAACATTCTATGACAAGCTTATTTTAGCAAGCCTGATGTTGTTTCCTTCATATAAACCGTTGGTTAGTGTAAAGATTGGTGATCTTTTTGTATCAAGAGAGCAACGTGAAAGAAGCTATCTTTACAGACTGCTTAAGTATAAGTTTTATTCATATGCTCCTTCTATAAGTAGCGCGTGGCTTTGGGCACGTTTACATGCAAGGTTTGGAATATTAGATGTGTTCAAAGATGAAACCCTAGGGGTTTTTGAGCCAAGTTCAGGGGTATTGTTAGAGGCTTTGGTTAGGAGTCTAAAAGACGTTGGGGTAATAATCTATACCCTTTCTCCGGTAGACTCTTTAGATGAGGTTATTAGCAAATACAAACCTAGTAGGGTAGTTTTAACTACTCCTGTTCATGTTGCAAAAAAGATTGTAAATGGTGCTATTAAATGGAGATGGGGGATTCCTTCATATATCTCTGCGCTTAATGTTGTATTCTTTTTAAAGGATCCTTCGTATAATGTACCTTATTGGATAAATCTTTCTCCTAGCGAAAAACAGGTCTTTCTGGTAAAGGTTAATCAGCATGTTCTAAACAGATCATTACCGGTTGGAGTAATTTATATAGGAGCTTATCTGCCACTTGCCCATAAGTTAATCTCGTCGCCGCAAACAGCGGTAAAACTTGCTTATTCTTTGCTTACTGATGACGAAAAGAAAAAAGTAATAGGTCATCAGATTTTTAGTACCCCTTATGCTCAGCATGTTCCAACAGTAGAGTATTTTAAGAATATTCCTCCTAATATTTTGGGTAAATATAAAGGGGTAACTATTGAGCTTTTTTCGTTTGGAAACCTTATCCCCTGGGATCGGGGAGTTAATCACTCAATTTATAATCCTTTAGTATGATACGCCTAGATAAAGCGGTTCAAAAGATAATTGAAGAAGAGTTTGGAATTCTTCTTCCGCGCAGTTTTATAAACAAGATCCTGTTAGCGCGTGCTGTAAGGTATAACGGTGAAGTAATCAAAAAGAAAGGGTTTAAGTTCGATTCATTTGATGAGGCACGTAAGATCGAGATTAATAAAGATATTGTTAAAGCAGTAATAGAAGAGTATACAACCGGAAAGATCTCGCAAAAATATGCTGATATGTGGCACCAGTCAGCTCCTATCTCTTCGTTTGAGATAAGAGAAGAGTATATTAAAAAGGCAGCAGATATTAAAGATGATGTAATTTTTAAGAACAAAAACTATCTCGTTGTTTATAAACCTCCTGGGGTTTTAAGTCACCCTGCGCAGAAAGATGATGCTGATAACATGATATACAGATTCTTAAAGTATGTTAAACAGGTTGATGGTTTTTTACCTAGAGGAGGTTTATTACATAGACTTGATAAAGATACCCAGGGGGGTATTATGTTTGCTCTTAATATGATGGCATTTAACCATATTAAAAAGCAGTTTAATAATCAAGAGGTTATAAAACTATACCTTGCTTGTGTGACTCCTTATAACCCCACGACTTTTGGAAAGAAAATATTGGGAATGGCTAAGAAGGGTGATCTACAAGAGTTTCTTAATATCTACAAACAGGTTGATGTTTCACATACCCTCGAGGGTATAGATACATCAGAGGCTTCAGCGTTATTTAAATACATTCTTTCGCGTCCTTCTTTAGATATGGTTGGATATATCGCGATGTACCGATTCAAAAACAAGGCGCGTTTTTCATTCGACAAACGACAGCTTCAAAAACGTATCTTTAGAACAATAAAAGATGCAAGATCCATTCTTTATCCGCTGTATTGGGATCAAGAGAATAACATAGCCCTTATAGCAGTAAGGATAATTACAGGGCGAACCCATCAGATCCGTGCCCAGTTAAGTAGTGTAGGATTGCCGATTATAGGGGATACAATATATACCCCTGGCCCTATATTACAAAAGCAACAGACTAAGTGGAATAAAAAACTTTTTTTGCACCTTTTGGCTTTAGGTTTGAGTTTTTACGATCTTGATAGCCCTGATCGAACCTATGTAGTTGTACCACGTAAGAAGGTTAAGTTTGTTGCTCTTGAAGAGGTTGAAAGGAGTAAAACCCAGTAACCTTCTTATAGGATATTCCTTGACCCTCTATAAGTCATCATGTATTTATAAGTCGTTTTAAGAACCGTAGATTCCGTAGTCTAAAATTGATGAAACGATGTAGAAATTTAACAATCCTCAATGTTAGTCCCTTTAATCGGTGTAATTTGTAGATTAAGATTGTTGACAATCTTTAAGTAGAATTTTGTATATCAGACGTAAGAGTAGCTTTTCGTTTTTCGTGTACAAGCAGGTTGTAAGTTCTGGTTTCTCTGATTTGTCGCTAAAAAACAGCAGTTTAACCACTTTAACTGTAACAGATGCAATTGGTATAAAAACGTCTTGTATTGTTCTGATACCTGGATGTAATATTCTCTTATAGGCATCTATTTTCTACCTCCTGTTACCTGCTATACTACACTATGTTAGGGTTTGTGAAAGGGAAAGTTTATCTTATTTTTCCTGAAAACGAACGGTTAAGCTATGTGACTTTGATTCCTAATAATAGTGGGGTAGGGTATACCTTGTTAGTTTCTTCTAGCGCCCTTAAACGTTTAAATATAAAGGAAGGAGACGAGGCAAGTTTCTTGGTTTACACGTATGTTACGCCAAAAGAAGTATACTCACTTGGGATAAGTGATAAGACCCGATATAGGCTTTTTCTGAGATTGATCCGTTTTACCGGAGTTGGTCCTAAACTCGCGATGTTGGTAGTTGAGCACTTTGATTCTGTTGAAGAGATCTTTGATGTAATAGCATCTCATGATGTCAAACGATTAGCCGATGTGCCGGGATTAGGGAAAAAGAAGGCATCGCGTATCCTTCTTAATTTCTTAGATTCTTCAGAGGTCTCAGAGTTTATCAGTTCATTAAAAGAGGCATCTTACGCTTCTTCAGAGGAACAGAAGGTCTTAGATACCTTAGCTGAGCTTCTTATTAGTCTTGGTCTTACTAAGAAAACCGCCATGCAACGTATCAGCGCCCACATTGATGAGATAAGAGAATATCTTTCATCTACTAAACAGATCGATGTAAAGGAGCTTTTAAAGATCGTGACCCGTAAGAAGGTATAATCTACACATATGATCCATTCTGACATGCAAAATAATAGTCAGATTGATGGGGTAGTGTTTAGATCTTTTCTACGAAGCGATAGTTCTCAAGATCTGTTTGAGGAGACGTTTTATCGTCCGAGAAAATTAGATGATATTGTTGGACGTGAGCGTGAGAAGAAGGTAATAAAGATGATGATAAGCTCGGTCAAAAAGCAGTGGGAAAAAGGTAAAAAGGTTGCGTTAGATCATATCTTATTTTATGGTCCTCCGGGTGTTGGAAAGACCACAATGGCATATGCTATTGCAAAAGAGCTTGGAGTTAATCTGGTTATAACAAGCGGACCGGTATTACAAAAACCCCTTGATCTTGTGGGGATCCTTACGAATCTTGAAAAGGGTGATATTTTGTTTATTGATGAGATTCACCGTCTAAAGAAGAACCTTGAAGAGATTCTTTATCCTGCCTTAGAAGAGTATAAGCTTGATCTAGTGGCAGGATCAAAAGATGCAGCCCGCACTGTACGGCTAAGCCTAGAACCTTTCACTTTAATCGGAGCAACCACTCGAGTGGGACTACTTTCATCTCCTTTGCGTGATAGGTTTGGAGCAAGCTTCTATCTTGATCTTATGGATCCTGCAGAGTTGGTTAAGATCCTTAAAAAGGTTGTATCACGCGACAGCGCGATTGAAAAAGTAGATGAAGAAGCCTTCTTTGAAATAGCAAAAAGATCGCGTGGTACTGCTAGGGTAGCTATACGATTTTATAAGCGGATTCGTGACATGGCTATATCTGAAGCAAAGAGTAACATAACCTTAGAGATGGTACGTTCGGTTTTTGAAATGCTAGGAGTTGATGAGTTAGGCCTTGATGTAATTGATCGTAAGCTATTAAGCGTGATTATTAAACAGTTCAGAGGTGGTCCTGTGGGTCTAAAGGCTCTATCATCTGCTTTAGGAGAAGATCCTTCTACGATAGAGGAGGTTTATGAACCATATCTGATTAAGGCAGGACTTATTGTCAAAACCCCACGAGGGCGGGTAGTTACTGAGCGAGCTTATCAACATATTAAGATCTTACAAGGCTAATTTTTATGCAATCAATCTTTACCTGGGCAAAAACATCTCTATTTATAGAATCGCTTAAACGCACTTTTTATGAGGTAGTAGCACTTTTAAAACGTCTTTTAAATCTTGAGATTGATATTAAACAGCTTCAGAAAGCCAAAAAAATTAAAGCAATCATTGGCGTTTTCGCTATAGTCTTATCAGCATTAGCAGCACGTCTGTTAATTAAAGGACATTATCAAACTTTATGGATCTGGTTTGCCCTTGCTTTTTTACTGGCTTTAGTATCAGCCTTTTTGGTTTTATGGATTATTGAGTTCTATACAACCCCCCGTTATGCAGTGCTTCTTGCAAGTTTTCCTTTTAACCTGGTACTTTTTTATCTGTTCGCTCTTAATCTTTTCATGGATTTCTCTATACGGCGTATTGCTTTTGCTTCTGTGTACCTTTTGCTTCTAGGTTTCTTTGCAGTCATGTTGTATGCGGTTTTTATGGCTACTAATATTGTTAATGTTTCGTTTTTTAAGAAGCTTCTTCTTAGCCGACTGGCTGAAAGAGTGCTTATGTTTGAAGCATTGCTTATATCAGTCTCTTTTGCATTTATTATCTGGCAGTATCTTGTTGATGGGTATTTTGTGAATCTTTTAAACCTTTCGTTTTTAGCGGTGTTTTTGCTTGCTTTGGGACTTTTCTGGATATCAGTAACTTTTTATTTTTTTCGTGATTTTAAAGTCTCTTTAGCTTTCTCTATTGTATTTATGTGGGGAATCGGAGTTGTCTCAGCCCTTTTGTTGATTTTAGGGGTAAGTTTTATTAAGGTGGTAGTTTTGTCGCTTTTTGCTACTTATCTTGCGTGGGAGACCTTTGAATTAGGAGATAAAAGAACTCGTCCCTTGTCATGGCTGATTTTAACTATTGGATTTTTATTGGTAATTTGGTTATTTTTAGGGGTAATTGTTTAAAATATACGGATCTACCGTATATATAGTAGGATAGCAGAGTAGGGTGGTGTATATACTTACGGGTTATCCACACAGAATATCCTATAATGTTTCGAGGGGTTGAACGTAGAGGAGTGGTGGTTTTAAGGTTATAAGAAGCGCTTGGTTATCTAGATTTCAGAATAAAAAAATCATTTTAGCATCAAAAATTTTTGAAATAGAGTTTTAAAAGCCTGTGTCGTAAGGTTTAGATGCTTACAGGCAAACACACGCGTGTTTGATACATTTTTCTAGAAACAGTAGATTGAGTATAATGTACCTTATACTCAGTATACAACATCGGGAGTAGCATAGGAACCTCTCCTCTGCTTTGGTTTTATTTTTGCAGTTTTTTAGGTTACAATAGAATAAATATGCCAAGAAAAAATATTGATCTTCGTTCTTTACTTGATACTCCTTTACCGAAGCTTCCTTATTTTGAAGAATTCCTGTTATATCTTATAAATAACAATTACTCTGAGAATACTATCTACAACTACTACCGTGATCTTACCTTTTTTGCTTGCTTTCTGCAGGCTAACAATATCGATTTTAGTTCAGTAACCAAACGTGATATTACCTATTACAAAGGTTGGTTAAAAAATCGTGAACATATACGGTATATTCGGCATCTTTTAGAAGAACATGAGCTTAAAGAACAGAATAAAGAGGCAGAAGAGTCTAAATCACCTGAGCATGAGGTTTTAAAACATCTACAAAAAATTGAGTATAATCATACTAAAAAGTCAGTTTCTAAAAGTGCTGAGAAAGAAAAAGCTAAAAAAAACAAAGATCCTTGGGCAAGTTTTAAAGGAGGCTACGCGAAAAATAACAATCCTTCACAGCTTGACGCAAGCTCTATAAACCGAATACTTGTTGCTTTAAGACACTATCTTAGGTTCTTGGTAGAGAATGACTACCCTACTCCGATCTTTGCGGATCATGTAAAGCTTGTACGCGAGGGGAAGAAAAAACCAAAGGTTCCTAGTCTTGAAGATGTGATTAGGTTGGTTGAGGCTCCTTCTACCCTTGAGACTGATGAGTTTATAGCCAAACGTAACCGTGCCATTTTAGAGACCCTTCTTGCAACAGGGATGCGAATCTCAGAGGTTGTAAAACTTGATAGGCATCAGCTAAATCCCGAAGGTAAACTGTTTATCACTGGAAAAGGAAGAAAACAAAGGTTAGTGTACCTTACACCCCGAGCGATTAAACACCTTGTTGAGTATCTTAAGTTAAGAGATGATAGTTATCCTGCGCTTTTTATCCCTAAAAGAGGAAAAGGATACGCAAGGGGCGATGTGCGCTTGTCGACAAATTATATCCAGATGAAGATAGCTGAATATAGAAGACGGCTAGGAATCGTAGTTCCGATCAGCGCACATAGTATACGACATGCTTTTGCCACATATATGGTAGAACGAGGGGCTAATCCTGCGGTTTTACAGATACTTCTAGGGCACGAAAGTTTACAAACCACAACAAAATATGTGCACGCAAGCGACCTACTAGCCGAAAAGGAACACTCAAAATATCATCCTGTGAAGGAATAGGTGAAAGATTTTCCTGTTGTGGTAAATTCGGGGTCAGTGCGCTAAGTTTGTACGAGATTGCTTTCGGGAAATCGAAATTAGCTTGTTGAAAGTTTCTCGGATGTTTTCTAAATTACTTTTGATATTGTCTAGAGATGAGGGGCGTTGTTCTTCTTCCCACGGCGGTAATGTTTGTTGGGTTAGGGTTAAAAGGTCCCTATATAATGGATGATCAGCCCCGCCTGGTAATCTTCCTATTGCGTTTGCATAGAGGTCATAAATTAAAAACGCTTTTAATGAGGGAAATTCTTGTTGTCTTCTTAACACCTCGGCTTGTTGTAAGAGGTGTAAAAGATTTGAGTTAATCATTAAAAATGCTTCTTCTTGGCTCTTGCCTAAGTTTTGTACAGCTATGATGAGGGCATCAAGTATTATGTTCGTAAGTTCTGCCCGTTTGCCTTCGTAGTAAAGCCTATAGATCTTCTCTAAAAGCTCAGCATGGATAGACTGAGGTAGTGATTCTTGCGAAATATATTCAGCGATTTGATCCGCCGGAGCCTTCAGCTTAGGTTCATTTTCTTGGGAATTTCTCATTTATTGATATGATAACATAAACTATGGACCTTTTGTACGGATTGTTTCGTTTCAGATCAGAGATCTTTAAGACCTTAGGAATCTTGTTTTTTGTCTGTTTAACTCTAACTTTGGGGATAACTCCGATTGCAGCTAGTAATACTTCTTCATCATCTAAAGCTACTGCTACTTATGAAAGATTCATTTTAGAAGAGGTAACCTACACCCTTTTACCTGATAATAAAGTAAAGGTTGAGCGGTATTACAGATTTTATGCATTAGGAAACACCTTTAAACACGGGGTATACGTTGAAGAACCATTGGTAAGTCCCTTCTTTGATGGTCCATTAATCACCCATAAGGTGCGTTTTTTAAAGGCAAAACTTGATGGCAAGGAGTATAACACCGTGATTACCAAATATCTCACATCTAGTGTGCGTTTTTATGTAGGAGATCCTAATAAAACCCTTGAGGTTGGTGAGCACACAGCTTATATAGCCTACGAGATCGATAATGTGTACTGGGCTAGACAAGATAAGGTGTATTTTTGGTGGGATGTTTTTGTAGCCTCTTCGGTACCAACCGAGAAAGCAAGGGTTATTATAAATATTCCTGAAGATTTAAAAGTCAACGGTTCTAAAACCTTTGATGATGTCACATACGCAGTAGAGAAGGTAAGCTATATAAAACGTCAAGAGAGTCCTACAAAACTGGTCTATGAGTTTATACCCCAAGATGATGCGATTCTTACAGTGCGCTTAACCTTTGATAGAGAACTTTTTGATAAGAAGGGCTTTCAGTATACAACCTTTGTTTCGGCTATGATGTCTGATACATTATTTACCCTGCTTCTTCTTGTGTTTCCGTTCACCTTTATAGGAGGTCTTTATGTATGGTTTAAAGAGGGTAAAGACCGAAAAATCGTGGGTATCATGCCCGAATATTCTTATGATGGAAAACTTACTCCTTCAGAGATACAGGCTCTTTATAAAGGATCTGTTGATTCAAAAGGATTTTTGGCAGAGCTTATCTTCTTGGCGCAGCATAAACTTGTTAATCTACGGATAAGAAGAAAAGGATTTACCTTAAGCTTTGTAGATCTTCAAGAGGCTACAAAAAGATTAAGTGATTTAACAGATATCCCTAAAGACACCAAAAAACGTCTAAAGAGACGCTTAAAAAAGCTTTATCATATACTTGCTTCATCCAATAAAAAAGCGCTTAAGATACATAAGAGAAATCCTAGCCCTACTGCACTTGAGCTTTTAAAAGAGCTTTACTCGACCCTCAAAGATGATGTGTATGAGTATGCACCTGGTAATTTTGTTTATGTTCCAGCAGTGACCTATCTTATAGCTTCTTTCTTCTATGGACTTCTTGCTACCTTAGGAATCTTGCTTATTGTACTGTTCTTTATAGAAGGATCAGGAACCTTTGTAATAAAATGGGCAGGAGCAGTGTTTGTTATAACCTCAGCCATCATCTGGGGGTTGATTGTAGATTCTAAGACGCTTCATAGGCTTCATCGTGGATTATTAGGTTACATCGCAAAACTTGTTGGCTTTTTAGTGCTTACTGTGTTTTTGACATTATTCTATTACTCACTACTTTTTGGAAACACAGAGGCTTTCAGTTGGGGTATTCTTTTTATTCCGTTTATAACCCTAGTGCAGTTTCTACTTATGAGAGCGTTGCCCCGTTTGACAGACAAAGGAATAGAGATGGTACGGTATATCTTAGGTCTTAAACGTTATATCAAACTGGTTGAATCTAAATATCTAAAACTGTTCTCAACTCCTAAAGACGCCCGATCAGTATTTGAGGAGTTTTTACCTTTAGCCTTGGTTCTTGATGATATCTATAAGTGGTCAGCGTGGTTCTCAGGATATATTAAAAACTTAGATGAGAAAACCCGCAGCCTCTTGATAGATGATGACTCTTCTACTTTCTGGATCTTTTATTCTCCTAAAGCTACTACCGATAAATCATTTGAGCAGAACATATTAAGGATTCCCACCACGATCGAACGGGCATTAACAGGTGCAGAGAATATTCTGTTTAAAACAGTTGATACTGTGGGCAGTACCTTCGGAGGAGGGAGCGCAGGCGGCATTTCTGGCGGATCAGGGGGTGGTGGCGGAAGCAGTGGAGGCTGGTAATTTAAAATGTGTTAAAATAGACTATGTGGTTTTTAATAGGAATTGCTCTCCTTGTAATCTTTTATGGAATTTTTACATATAATCGTCTGGTTTCTCTCTCACAACAGGTAAAAGAAGCCCGCGCAGGTATTGCTACGGTGCTTAAACAGAGGTTTGATCTTATTCCTAATCTCGTTGAAACCGTTAAAGGTTATGCCAAACATGAAAAGGAGGTGTTTGAGAAGGTAACCAAGTTTCGTAGCGGATTACAAGATAAAGAGCTTTCAAAACTTAGTACAAAAGAGCTTGCTGATTTAACAGCGAAAAGTACAGAGATTTTACGTAGCATAATGGTTGTAGTTGAAAACTATCCTGATCTTCAGGCATCGCGCAACTTTCTCGATCTCCAAGAATCGCTTGATCGTATTGAAGAAAAACTTGAGCGTGCTCGACGCTTCTATAATGCCGTAGTAAGAGATTACAACAGCCTGGTGCTTGGATTCCCTTCAAACATAATCGCTGGACTTTTTAAATTTGCTCAAGAAGATTATTTTGAGGTTACTGAAGAAGAAAGAAAAGCTCCCCAAGTGAAGTTTTAGCAAAATCGGCAAGACAAGAGAAGTTAGCAAGACTCTAGTCGCGATACCTTGTTGTAGATGTCATGTAATGTATTGTTATATGGTATAATCATGTATGGAGTGGAGACGAGGGCCTGATGGAATAGAACTGGACCGCGTTGACATAGAAGTAGAAAATTTTTTTTATTCCCCTTCATTTGATAAGCAACCACCTAGAGTTCTTGTTGTCCAGCAACAAGGGGCGGGTGTTCCTATACGACCAATTTTTTTGGTTGATTCTACCGTCGGAAGGGGTTCAGGGGTAATGGGTTTGGAGGGGTCTCATACAAATTTGCCTTCTCACTTCATACGGTGTACTGTAATGAGAGGTGGTCTTAGAGAAGGAAGGCAACTCAATTTTCCAATTAGAGGTGATAATAGCCCGATGCTGCACTTACTTTATATTATCGTTGAAAAAGGAGGAGGATGTCTCTCCTTTGGTTCTTTTTCTTCTGCTCCTTTGAAAGTAGCAGCTGTAAGGTTGCCTACTATTACTGAAGGACTTCGTACTCCTCCTTTGTCGCCAGCGGTGGTTGCTTTTTTGCAAGCATTGGAAAAAAGACCACAAAGGGGTGGAATGTATACAAGAAAAGATCTGCTACAAGATCTTAGAAACTTAAGAAAAAAACCACCTTATGTTGTGGTTGTACTTCCAATACCTTGGTTGGTTAATTTTCTCGCAGATTCCTGGGGGGAAGGACAAGCAATACGATTTCCAGCCCTTGTACTTAGGCTTTTAGAGGATGAACGAAAAAGAGGGGGACAGCGTTTTCCTATTTTATTTGGATTATTCACCACTTTGGGAGATAGCAGTCAACAAAATAGACAAGGCTACCCTCCGCAGGTCATAGAAGAAGTAATGCGTTTCTGTGGTAACTTATTCAGCTCCAGTCATACCGATATGCCCGCTGCCCGTATATTAGGGACTGTAAGCATGGCATATTCTGATGGAATGCTTAGAATAAGTTTAGGGGTATAACAGCGGGGATAATGGAGGTAGATACACGGATTATACTTAAATATGCCGCATATTTACTACCTTAATCTGTGTCCAAGGTGTAGAGGGGGGATATTGTCAGATAGGCTTGAAAAGGGCTTAGTATGTAAAAAGTGTTTAAAGGATATTCCGCCAAATTGGGAGAAGATATTAAATGAACCAACAGACGAGACAAAGCTTAATAACCGCCTTAAAATCTGTAGACTTAAACCGAATATTGTTTCTGAATGTAAAGATTATTATGAAGCCCTAAAATTTGATGAATTTTTCACAAAAATCTTAAAGAACAATGCATGGGGAGTACAACGTACGTGGGCCATACGTTTCTTTAATGGTTTCTCTTTTGCGATGATCGCTCCTACTGGTGTCGGAAAAACCACGTTTGGGTTAACCCTTGCCCTCTATCTTGCATATTTTAAGCATCAGAAAACCTATATAATGTTACCTACCACTGCGCTTGTTTCGCAGACATATAAAAGGTTACAAGAGTTGTCTTTTAATATCCGTAAAGAGTATAAAGATCTAGCTGGTGAACCAAAGATACTACCCTACTCTACCGAGCTTTTTACAACATCACAGCTTAAAAACATCAAAAAACAGATCTTTAGTGGAGATTTTGATATTCTGATCACTACCACAATGTTTTTCTATAAGAATATCTCAAATATTCCTAAAGGAATCTGCTCTCTTGTTTTTATTGATGATGTAGACAGTATTTTAAAAAGTGCACGACGTATTGATGCAGTTTTTAGGCTTTTAGGATTTAAACAAAACGATATAGATACCGCCCTGAGGTTGATATTAGCAAAACGTAAAAAGAACGTGCATCTTGTAGAAAAACTGAAGATTCGGGTTGATAAGATCAAGCAGAAACGAAAAGGTCAATTAATTGTTTCATCAGCTACATCAAATCCTCGGTCGTTTAGGGTACGGTTGTTTAGGGAGCTTTTAGATTTTGATGTGTCTTCTCCTACTTTAAATCTTCGAAATGTTATCGATGTGTACGAAGAGTTAAGCGATACAGATGATGAGATTCTTTTTAAGAGGGCGCTGTCTCTTATTAAAACCCTTGGGAAAGGAGGGCTTGTTTTCTTTCCTTCCACCCAACCAAGAGAGAAACTTGAACGTTTCATAACATTCTTAGAAAAACATAACATAAAAGCTTCTGATTACGATGATCTATCTAGAAAACTAGATTCCTTTAGAAACGGTAAGCTTGATGTTTTAGTAGGCTTTGCCTCATATAGAAATCCGCTTGCACGGGGAATAGATCTTCCGGCTACTGTAAGGTATGCGATTTTTATGGGGGTTCCTCAGCTTGAGATGAAACTAGAGTATACTACTAATCCGTTACACCTATATATAGCTTGGGTTCACCTGCTAGAATGGTTTAAAAAGAAGGTCCAAGATCAAGAGGAGATCTTGCAGATATCACAAAAGTTGAGTACCTTAAGAAAGATCGCTTATAAAGAGATAGCACCTGATTCAGATGAAGCTAAAGAGGTAATTAGATTCTTTATAGAAAAATTACAAGATATTCTTAATGACAAAGAATTAGGGGATGAGATCAACCATTTATCAGACGTATTAATAAAAGTAGACGATCAAGATCTAACTTTTGTAACCGCTGATGTTACAGGTTATATTCAGGCTTCAGGACGAACCTCTCGCTTGTATGCAGGAGGGCTTACAACCGGTCTTGCTTACTTACTTGTAGATAACAAGAAAGCCTTTTACTCTCTTACCAAAAAACTTAGATGGTTTATCGATGATATAGAGTTTAGATCTTCTCAAGAGGTGAATCTACAGTCGATTATCAGAAAGATTGACCAAGAACGTACCCTTATATCGAAGATGTTAAAAGGAGAAACAGTATCTAAGAATTTTGATTTCAAGACAACCCTTGTGGTTGTAGAATCGCCTAACAAAGCCCGTACTATCGCGAATTTTTTTGGAACTCCAAGTAAACGGTATATTAATAATTCTGTGATATATGAAGTAAGCTATTTTGATAGACTGTTTCTAATTACAGCCTCATTAGGACACATCGTTGATCTAAACAAAGAGGTAGGACTTTACGGTGTGTATGTCAAAGACAGCAAACAGTTTATACCTGTATTTGAACCGATCGACGACTCACGCCAAGAACTGATCAATACTTTACGCTTATTATCATTAGAGGTTGATGAGATCTTTATCGCCACAGACCCTGATACGGAGGGAGAAAAGATCGCTTACGATTTAATGGCGCTAATTAAACCGTACAATGCCACGATTAAACGTGCAGAGTTTCACGAGGTTACTAAACGCGCATTTATCGAAGCCTTTTCAAATCCTCGTGATATTGATATCAACCTTGTGAAAGCCCAACTTTTTCGCCGAATAGCTGATCGTTGGATAGGTTTTAGCCTATCAAAGTACCTTCAGAATGTTTTAAACTCCCCTACTCTATCGGCAGGAAGGGTGCAGACTCCTGTTCTAGATTGGATCTTAGAACGCACAAAAGAGAGCCGTAAAAAACTTCCCGTTATGGAGTTTAAGATTAAACATCCCACTAAAGAGTTTGAGTATACAATACAGTTTCCAGTTGATGAAGAAGTAACTAAACAATCGATGATTAACGAATTAAAAGAAGCCATTTATAAACTTAAAACACTTCATCTTAAGGAAGTCAAAAGAACGCTCCATACCCTTGTAATGACTCCCTATTCTACTGATCAGCTTCTGAGAGACTCAGCTTATTATCTCAATTTTTCTCCGCAATATACTATGAAACTAGCCCAAGATCTTTTCGAAGGAGGTTTTATCACATATCATCGTACTGATAGCATAAGGGTTTCTGATTATGGAATTAAGATCGCAAAAGAGTACATAAACTCAGAATTTGGAGAAAAGTTTTTTGATCCTAAAACTTTTAAGAAAAGTCACGGAGCCCATGAATGTATAAGGCCTACTCGGCCATTAGATACAAATAAACTTCGCCAACGCCTGCTTCTTGTAAACTCTTCTTTGACAGAAGATCATCTAAAACTATATGATCTTATCTTTAAACGTTTTATAGCCTCGCAGATGAGGCCTGCTGTTTTAGAGGACGTAACCTTTAAAGTTGAATTTAACATAAAATCTACCCCCCTTCCACATGAGTTTACGGTTCCTGCAAAGATTAAAGAGAAAGGAAATCTTATGGTCTGGGATAGGTTTAAGATCGTTCCTTTAACAGTAGGAGATTATGAGATCATATCTTCAAGACTGTATAAGAAACCAAAGGTGTTCCCTTATACATACAGTGAGATCATTTCTGATATGAAAGAACGTAAGATTGGACGTCCTTCTACGTATGCCATTACTGTACAGAAGCTTCTTGAACGGGGTTACATAGTAGAGAAAAAAAGATTTATCTACTCTACTTTGTTAGGAGAGCAGGTTATTAACCTTTTGCGCGCAAACAAAGATTACTGGTATTTTGTAAATGAGAAATATACCCGAATTCTTGAAGAGATAATGGATAAGATACAAACTAAAGAGGTTGAATATACCAAGCAGTTAAAGGTGCTTTATAAAGACATTGTTGAAAAGATACTTAAAAACACTAGAAATGTTAAAGATCCTAAAGAGATTGAAAAATTCTAAGAGAGTTGAGAGAATACTTTTAAAAATCACCTTAAACGGTTTTATGTTTCTTGTTTCTCTTTCTTAATCAGTTTATAAGCGTGTTTGGCGATGCCTCCTGCTATGTGGGTGTGAAGGTCAGTTTGATTCTCTTCTTTTAGTTCTTCTTGGTTTTTTACTTTCTTAATAGCTTCTTCTTCATCGGCTCTTAACATGTTGCGTACTGTATTTTTAGTGAGTCCTAGAA
>WFTI01000025.1 GCA_015485585.1 Candidatus Dojkabacteria bacterium
AAAAATTGTAGTTAATACAAGATAAAGTGCCTGAGCAGCTCCAATGGCAAGTGTTATCTCTCTATAGTTATATTCAACCCCCTCTGGTAAAGAGAGACTCTCCATTATAGCCAAAAGATGTCGAGTATCCTCTTTCCCCGCGGGATGTGTATATGGGAAATAATTCTTCTTGATCGTCCTATATATAACCTCTCGGAAAAGATAAGGCATTTTAAAAAATTGTAGATCAAAGTCACCTTTTCCCAAGTGAATATATTCTAACCCTCTTTCTATGACTTGAGGCTTCAGCCTTTCAATGATAGAAAAGTATTTCATAAAACCTGTAGTAATTTCGTCATAGGCACCCATCTAACTGTCTGAAAGATGTTAAATTAAGAAGATTTAAGAAAAATTGTACCACATTTTAGGGAATCTTGTAAGGAGTTGTGGGGGGGGTGCAAGGCGCGAAAGCGCCTTGCACCCCCCACCCACTAGCGAACAGCCTCTTTGAAGGCCTTCGCAGGGCGGAATTTGGGGACATACCCCTTTACCTCTACCACGCGGTTTGTGCGTGGTACTCGCACCTTGCGAGGTGCAAGCTGACGTCGTACAAATCGCCCCAGTCGGTGGATATTTACAACACCGCCTTTAGCGACGGTGTCAACGATCATATCCACCAGGGCGTCTAGTACAGCTGCTACCTCACGTTGGGTAAGACCAACGCGAGTAGCAATTGCTTTTACTAGCTGTGTTCTGTTTACGGTAGCCATGGCCAACTACCTCCTTGTGTATTTTTAAACGAATTATAGACAAAGTAGATTAAGTTGTCAAAAGAGAAGCAGGGCACGATATCTAACTCTTCTGCGTGCTGAACACTAAAAACCCTTTTAAAATTCCTCCCTGCATCCAAAGTATAGAAAAATAAACAGCTATCTGTAATGTGCCTCCATGTTCAAGACCCCAATCCTTTCTTATAACCCCCGAACTTTACGTGTTATAATCGCAAAAGTGAACGATAAAAACGACAAAAAAAGTTCTTACATTAAAAAAAGCATATTGCTTAAACATAAAGATAAATACCTAAACCACATAAAAACCTGGAAGCTTCCTCATGCAAAGATCTCTCTTTACCAGAAGCGGAGTGACTTTAAACTAAAACATACCAACGTGATAGTTATTATTCCTACTAAACTTGAGAAACGAGCTACCCGACGAAATAAGCTGAAAAGATACATAAAAAACCAGTTTGCTCCTATACTTCGTGAAGACTTAGTGTTTATTGTACGATTCTTTTAGAAAACCACATGTATAATACTTCAATATGCCAGGTTTAAAAGAGCAGATTCTAGAAAGATTCGAGTTAGTACTTGGATTTGAGATACATATCGAGCTATCTACCCCTAAAAAGATGTTCTGTGAATGCAGTGCCTCATGGTTTAATAAACCACCAAACACTCAGACATGTCCTGTATGTCTTGGAATGCCCGGAGCTTTACCTGTTCCTAATAAACAGGCTCTAAATTATACGATAAAAATTGCAAAGGCCCTAAACTGTAAGATTAACCATTTTCAACAGTTTGATAGAAAACACTATTTTTATCCTGATCTTCCTAAGGGATACCAGATTACCCAGTTTTACCACCCTGTAGGAGTAAAGGGTCACGTTGAGATTCCCACCCAAAACGGATACAAAACTATACGGATCCACCGAATCCACTTAGAAGAAGACACAGGCAAACTTGTTCATCAAAAAGATAAAACACTTATCGACTTTAACCGATCAGGAGTACCGCTGGTTGAGATCGTTACCGAACCAGATTTTAGCGATCCTTATGAGGCTAAAACCTTCTTAAAACTACTTAGAGCCCTTGTTCGTCTTCTTGGAGTCTCAGATGCAGACATGGAAAAAGGTAGTATGCGCCTTGAACCTAATATCTCTTTAAGACCAAAAGGAAGTAAAAAACTCCCTCCATACAAGGTAGAAGTCAAAAATATAAACAGCTTTAACTTTGTAGTCAAAGCTATTGAGTATGAGATCATCCGACAAGGAAAGCTCTTGCTTCAAGGTAAAACCCCTGCCCAAGAAACAAGGGGATTTGATATATCAACAGGTAAAACGCTACCTCAACGAAGAAAAGAGGTTGCCCAAGATTATAGGTATCTTCCTGAACCAGATATCCCCCCCATAGAGTTTACAGAAAAAGAGCTTGCAAAAATAACGGTAGATAAAGAGCAAAATCCGTTTATTATGTACAAAGAATTACAGAGTAAAAAAATAGATTCTGATGCGATCTGGTTTCTAATCGAAAATCAAACCGCTTACAAGATCTTTCAAAGATTTGTTGAAGCTACCCAAAAAGGGGATCTAGCGATTATCAAAAAGCTTAAAGAAGAAGATCTTTTACCCGATGAACGCAAGTTTGCTATATTTTTGATGAACACTTTTTATAAGAAGTCTTACAAAAGCCTTGAAGATGCATTAAATGAATACTACAACCGATACAGAAAAGACACGATTGATCAAGAAACCATAGAAAAGATCGTAAAAGAGGTAATAAAAGAGAATCCACAGGCTGTAGCAGACTATAAGAATGGAAAAGAAAACGCCCTCCAATTCTTAGTAGGACAGTTTATGCGGAAACTAAAACGTAAGATCGATGTAAAACCTGTAATAGAACAGTTTAGAAAAGAACTAAGTTAATGTTATACTAAAGCATGCTTAAAAATATGCAAAAAGGCCTACTTAAAAAACTTTTACCCCAGATGGATGATCTTATGGCGATGCAGGAATCTTTAAAACGTTTAACATTCACAGGAAAAAGCGCAAACGGAGCAGTAAAGATCGTACTAAAAGGTACAATGGAACTTGAAGATATTAAGTTCGATGAAGAATATATTAGATCAGTAGACGCCAAACAGCTCGCAAAAGACATAAAGAAGGCTTATAAAGATGCCTTAAAGCAGCTTGCTAAACATATGGTGGGGGTATTAAGACCGCAATAGGTTGTAAGGTCTGTAATTTAAGTTTATATCTTTTATGAATATTCCGATAAATTCTAAAGATGTCACACCCCGAATTATAAAAGAGCTTACCAACACCTTAAAACTTATTCCTGGCATAGGTCCTAAAAGTGCCCGCAGAATAGCGTTTTTCCTTATAAATCAACCTGACTCATATCTTAAAAATTTTGCTAATATCCTTACAAAACTTAAAAGCAACCTAATACGTTGCAGCTTTTGTAATGTGGTTTCTGAAACTGATCCTTGTAGTATATGTGCAGATGAACAAAGAGAAAAGAATAAGATCGTGATAGTTAGACACTCTCTTCATCTTTTTGCCCTTGAACAGATAAAGATTCATAGTGGGTACTATTTTGTATTTGATTACCAGATCTTCTCTGCAAGTGAGATTACGAATGATCCCGAGTATAAAAAACCTCTAAAAATGCTTCTTAAGAGAGTAGAGTACCTCCTTAAAGAGAGTAATGAAAAGCTTGAGATAATCTTTGCCTTTAGCGCTAATTTTGAAGATGAAGCCTTACTTCTTGATATTAAAAAAGCTTTAACGGAAAAATTTGATGGAAAAATAGTTATAACCCGTTTTGCCATAGGTTTGCAACCTGGATCAGATATTGATTTCGTTGATGAGTTCACATTGGAACAATCATATAAGTCTAGACAAAAAACATGACAAGCTTAATGTTCATAGACATACCGAATTTAACCCCTAAAGAAAAACAAAAGGTAAGATTTCTTGTAATACTTGAAAGGTTGATCGGAAACAATCTAATGCTTCGCCTTATAAAACACGGACTTTTCATCACAATGCTTACCGCAGGAATAGTTTTACTTTTCCATATCGAAGGATTCACACTTCAAATTGGAAAACTCTCTCTTATTCCTGTCCATACAAACGGAAAGAAAGAACAACCTTCAACCCAAAAACTTACCAAGATAATAAACTACTATACAACCGGTGCACTCCACATCAAAACTAACCCCGCTGGAGTACGGGTATATCTTAACCGTGAATACGTAGCTGAAACACCTTCGTTTCTTATAGGTACAGTTATAGATGCCATAATGCCCGGAACTCACGAACTACGTCTAGAAAAAGAAGGCTTTATTCCTTACACACGCAATATTTTGATCGAACCTTTAAAGGTGACAAACATATCAGTGACATTACTTAAAGATCCTACCAAAAAGCAAACGGTAACACTAATGAATAATACTGCCTCAACTGAAACCAACCCGAAGGAAACCCAGAATAACAATCTACTTTTATCAACCCAGTGGTTCTACTTTAAATCTGATGAAAAGATACTGACCACGGCTATCTTAGATGCAGAACTCAAGGTATTCATGTTTGACCCGTACTCTATAACACCAGAACTTAAGGTTTTTAACATTCCCCTCGTGGTTAAAGAGGCCTTCAAGACTAAAGACGAGCTTTTGTTGCTTCGGGCAAGATTTTCATCTAATAGACTATACACTACATACCTACTGTATGTTTACAAAGAGAAACCATGGATAATAAAGATTCCAGTTTCTGAGAAGATAAGGCTTGATCAGATAGATATTCAGATAGACCAAGATACTCTTTTCTTGACGCAAAATGCAGATAATCCGACTATCCTTTTCTATAAACTGATATTAGAAGAAGAGAATAAAGAGTATAAGCTTTATCGTACCCGCTATCTTTTTAGTTATCGACTAAGACCTAACGAGATGTTTGACCTCACAGATCATGGAGTGTTCTTGTTACGGAAAAAAAGTACAAAAAGAGAAAACTATGAGTTAGTAAAAATAGAAGAAGATAAGAATATCAAAAAGTATTTTATACTTGATCTAAAAGAAAGTGTAAGAAAATTTCATGTCTTGGGCTTTTCTATTTTTAATACCCCTAACAGATTCTTTATCACATATAACGAAAATCTTCACGAGTATGTCGCTGATCTAATAGACACCGATACAGACTATGCCATAAATCTTTATAACTACAAAGATTTTGATCTTCCAATAAGAGAATTAAACACCCAAGATTTTGAAGGGCTTACTATAAACAATAAGATTACCAAAGACACGTTGCCTCCTATCTTTGCAGATCACCGTATTATCTACCGTTCTGAAGAGTCTCTTAACGGAGTAACAACGATTACATACAACAAGATTGTTTTAGATCCGCTTATACAGCTTGGGAAACGTACGATCTGTAATGTCTCTGATTACAACATCCGTATCTTAGGAAAACGCGCTTCATATGTGTTCTTTTATAGTCCCAAACTTAATACGGTCTACAGCTGTGAGATCGATAGCAAACAGCTTATTCCATATATTACGATAGAAGATAACATTATACATCCTTGGTTAGTTGGAAGATATCTAACCTGGTTAAAATTTGATAAAGAAAAAGGTTCCGTTTTAATAGAATACGTAAGTGTTGTGGTAAAATAGGATAGTATTGCTTGTGTTTCTCTTTACAGAGGGCCGTTAGCTCAACTGGCAGAGCAGCCGGCTCTTAACCGGCAGGTTGGGGGTTCGAGTCCCTCACGGCCCAGAGATAACAGCTCTCTATTGTGAAAAGCTCCAAGTTTCTATCTTTCCTCTAAAAACCGTAAGGAGAAGATATCTTGTGCTACTTTTACAAGCAGCTGTTTAAACTCTTCGTATTTGATATCATCAAATTCTAGTTCAACAATATCTCCTAAAACAGGGTTTATCTTGTTCGTAGGACGTGTAAAGTCTATAGCTCCGCTAACCGGTTTATACCTGCCGCGGTTTAATCTATAGTCAAGCTCAAAGATAAGTCGGTAGAAATAAAGCTGAATAAGGTACTCGCTTCCGAAATCTCCCAGTTTCTCGGCATTTTTTGTTACACCTAACAGATCATTTTTACTTCGGGTATGTGAGGTTTTTACATCAACTATCCGTACCCAACCTTTGTCTTCATCTAGTATCTCAACCCGATCGATAATTCCTTTTAAAGGGAATCCTGCAAACCCAACAGTAGCACTAATCTCAACAAATAGTGGAGGTTTCTCTATCTTTGCAAGCCTTTGCTCATAATAGGTTTTAAGCTCAAAGTCTGCCCGTTCTAAAAGATCATTAATCTCAGCTTCAGTTAGATACTCTTTCTTTAAGGTATTAACAAATATGTCTCGCAACTGCTCATAGGTTAAAGGAGTATTCTCACGTTTAAGATATTCGTAATATCGCTGGATCGCTTTATGTACTGCTTTACCATAGGCTTGACTTATACTTGTTGGTCTTGGAACCTTTAAAAAGTAGTTAAGATAGAACTCATAAGGATCTTTAAGATAAGCTACCAAGGCACTTGGACTTAGGTTAAACCTGTCTAAAGCTCTCTCAAGATACTGTTTTTCATCCGCTGTAGAGATATAAAACTCTGATAGATCAGAAGCCTTAAAAAGAAGTTTAATCTTATCATCATCACGTATCTGAAGATACTTTGATACATCAAGCTCCTCTATAAATTCTGAAGGAATATCATAGAAAAACGCTGAAACCACCTCTTCAGAGAGTTTATTAACCCCTGTCACACTATACTTGCTATATGTCAGATATACCCGACGCTTTGCACGGGTCAAAGCCACATAGAACAGTCTACGTTGATCATCTTCTACTAACTGGTAAAGCTTCTCTTTATACGGTTTAGGATTATTTATCTGATCAAGCCGAGCTTGTACTATGTTATCTTTGACATCCTTTTTTGAAAGATCGATCCTACGGGTAAAATAGAAAAGGTCAGGAATCACCTTACGGTTAAACAGAGAAGGTTTCCAGTATCTATGGGTAAACTGCGGAATAAACACAACCTCAAACTCAAGCCCTTTAGCAGAGTGTACTGTTAAAACCTGCACTCCCTCACGAGGAGTAAGTACATCTTCACTGTTTATTACGATATTAAACTTCTCAATAAGCTCCAAGATCTCTAAAAACTCTTCAAGTAACAGCGTAGGTTTTATCTGAACAAGCCCCTTAATCTGCCCGATAAATGAGTTTACTGAGGCAAGATCTTCAAACTTTGTATCAAGGGTAAGAATATAATCGATCATCTTTGATTCATCAAGCACAAGCTCTACTAAACGTAAAACATTAAGGGTCTTTGAGAGGTTATGCCACTTAATAAGTCTATGAATAACACCTGCAAGCTTTTTCTTATCTTGCTGAGGAATATCGCTTTTATCAAGTAATATTAAAAGCTCATCAAAAGGCAATGTAGAAGGAATTGAGTCTTTTTTAAGCCCCTCCAGAGTAAGCTGTGTAGCTTCTTCTTTAAGTTTTATATATTTTTCGCGAATCTCTTTTATAAAATCGTTTGCAATATTTAAAAACCGCATCATCGATAGAGTAGAGACCCCCCAAAATCTATAGTGCAATATACGGTTTAGTAACGCTAGATCAGAAGGATCTTTTAAAAACCTGAGTAAAGTAATAAGTTGCAAAACAAAGGTATTTTGCATTATGTTACTCCCACTACTTTTAGAGTAAGGGATATTTGCTTTACGTAAGATTTCAGCAACCTCATCGGCTTGTGAATTTCTCCTTACTAATATCGCTATCTCTTCGTAAGGGATCTTCTCTTCTTCATGTAATCTTTTTATCTCATCTGCAATAAAGATCAGCTCTCCAGTTTGGCTTGTGAACTCTCCGAAACGTATCTTTTCAGAAAGCTTACTGACCTTTGGATTTTTAGCTACAAGCTGTTTATCTACATAATCAAGTTTAGCTGAAACACTCTCTTTTATGTTCTGACGCACGTTTGAGGAAGCATCAAGTAAAAGCTGAGTACTTCGGTAGTTGTAACGCAATATAACATCGGTACGCTTCTTGAATGTCTCTATAAAGTCAAAGATATTAGCAACTGATGCTCCTTGAAAACGGTAGATCGCTTGGTCATCGTCTCCTACTACAAAAACATTGGCGTTTTTTCCCCAGAAAGATAAAAGATTAAAAAGTAACATGTTCTGAGCGGTATTAGTATCTTGGTACTCATCTACAAGAATATACTCGTACATTTCTTGTACAGCCAGTGAAAACTCTCTATCTTCTAAAAGCCTTTGGTTCACTATATTAATAAGATCATTAAAATCTAGTCTTTGATTCTCTTTTAACTTTTTTTCATAAGCACCATATACTAAAAAGAGTTCTTTGAGGGTGTTTACAATACGGTACTGATCTTTATATTTCGTGGTTAATCCATCTTTTGAACGGTTAGATTCTTTTGGGATATTCTTTAATACCTCTTCTTCGATGGAGATAACATCTTTTAACCTCTCAAGAGTAACACCTTCACGTTTTAAAAACTCAATAGTTGAGGCGATATCTTTAATACGTACAAGTTTATTTGTGGTTCCGCGTAGAAACCGAAGTTTTAGACTACGATCTTCTAATATCTCCTTAAAGATAAGGAGTTTTTCGACATCGTTTAAAATCTGCGAGTCAACCAGATCAGTAAAGTATTCAGGAAACCGCTGAATAAGATAGTTTGCAAAACCGTGAAAGGTAAAGATATTTACCTGATAAGCTGTGGCTCCTATAAGTTTGGCAAGGCGTTCGCGCATATTAATCGCAGCGCTCTCACTAAAAGTAAGCGCAAGAATACTGTACGGTTTTGTATCGGTATTTTGCAGAATATATGCGATACGGTATGCTAGAACCGTTGTTTTTCCTGTACCAGGGCCTGCAATAACAAGCACGGGTCCATCAAGGGTTGTAACAGCCTGCTTTTGCGCTACATTTAGTTTTTTTAACAGATCAGAGGCCATGTATAGAGATTATAGTGCAATACTATAAAGTTCCTTTTTTGCTTTCTCGTAAAGACCAAGGGATTCTTTAAAAAGTTTTGCAGCTCCTTTAAAAGAGGCAAGTATATCAAAGTTAGATGATAAGTCTAATAACTCAGCAAGGTTAAAATCATCAGAAAGTTCAGGCAAAACAAAAAAGGGGACATCAAAAAATATCCGTATATCTGTAAAGATCTCATTAAGTTCTTCTTGGATATCAGTAGAGAAGGCCGAAGAATTTTCAAAACCCTCAATTATGTTGATAGCTACATCACTATATACCTGCAAACACGCAAGGCGAAGATAGAACACGATAGCCTCAGCTTTTAAAAACTTAAAAGCAGTACCGAAAAAAATGAGCAACTTCAACAAAGAAGCCATGTATTCAAACATCATCTGGGTAAACAGGTTATATCCCAGGTAAAAACGGTTAAGATTACTTTGCAACTTTCTAACCATCTCATCAGAAAGAATCTGTAAGTTTAACCTCTGATCAAAATTAATGGCAGTAAAAACAAGGTCTAATATGTCGTTAAACTCTTCTTTTAAAATCTTTGGTTCTAGCGGTTGTAAAGAGGTATCCTTTAGGGTCTCTAAAAGATACCCAAGGTTTCCTTCTTTTCCTCTAAGGATTACCCTTGTTACC
>WFTI01000026.1 GCA_015485585.1 Candidatus Dojkabacteria bacterium
GTAATTAGTGATTGTCTATTTATTCATTTTCTATGCTGTTTGTTCTGGTCGGATTTAGCTAGTGTTGTAGGGTTTCGTTATGTTTGGTTAGGATAGGAAGTGATGAATTAATGGGATGCTTTATATGAAAACCGACTTTTTTGGAGTGGTATTCCCAAAAAGTGTTGACTTTTTTGGAATAATATTCTAAAATAGTATATGATCGAATTTATTCCTCGTGCCTATACAGTCTTGTTAAAACAACTCTTGCGTCCCGGTAAAGTATTCTTTATTGTAGGTCCACGTAGATCAGGAAAAACTACATTCTTGAAAGATTTTATTAAACGGAATCTTTCGAACAAAAAGGTAAAGTTCGCAGCGGGAGATGTATTAGAGGTAAAGAGGGCATTATCAACCCCAGATCTTGAGAAAATTAGAGAGTTTGTTGAAGGATATGATGTTTTAGCGATAGATGAGGCGCAGCTTGTTCCGAATATCGGGGCTACATTAAAGATTTTGGTAGATTTTTTCCCAAAGCTTTATATTTTAGCAACCGGCTCCGCTAGTTTAGACTTAGTTAAATCAGTCGGTGAGCCCCTTGTGGGTAGAAAACTTACATTGACTCTTTATCCTTTTTCGCTTTATGAGTTAAAAAGGTATTATTATGGAAATTCTTATGAGTTAGAAAAAGACATTGAAAAATTTTTGCTCTACGGTGTTTACCCTGAGGTCTTTTTAGCTCCTACTTTACAAGAAAAGAAGGAATTATTATACGAACTGGTCAATTCATATATATTTCGCGATATTCTGCAGCTTGAACGGCTTAAATATCCGTTTGTGCTTGAAGAGCTTTTAAAATTGCTTGCTTATCAGATTGGAAATCCTGTTTCATACCATGAGCTTGCAAATGAGTTAAGAATAGACGTCAAAACAGTAGAAAAATATCTTTGGCTCCTTGAAAAAAGCTTTATTATTGTGCCACTTAGAAGTTTTTCACGGAATAAACGAAATGAGCTAAAGAAAAGTAAAAAATATTATTTTGTTGATCTTGGTATCAGAAACGCATTGATAAATGATTTTTCATCCTTGGATTTAAGACCAGATAAAGGAGCCTTATGGGAAAACTTCATCTTTATTGAGAGGTTAAAAAAGCACAGTATTGAACGGAATTTTGTTAATATGTATTTCTGGCGTACCAAATATGGTAGTGAGATCGATCTGGTAGAGGAGAAAGATGGAGGGTTATATGCTTATGAATTCAAATTCAAAGATAAGAAAAAAGGAATTCCAAGCAGGTTTTTAGAGTATTATGAGAATGTTAGAGAGAAGAAGATTATACATAGAGATAATTTTTTAACTTTTGTGACATAGGGGGTTTTAGGTTGTCAAAAGCCCCTGACTATTGATATATTCTTCTTCATTTTGTATAATCTCTACACGATCCCCGGTAGCTCAATCGGTAGAGCAGCCGGCTGTTAACCGGCGGGTTGCAGGTTCGAGTCCTGCCCGGGGAGAGAAGAAAAATAAATAAATAAATAAATAAACTTGACACTTTTCCTTGCTTTTTCTTAAAATTCTTTTAAATGAGGAAGTCGCTTAGTAAGAAGGGGATTGTTGGTGGGTTATTACTAATAATAGGAATTGTTGGGGTAGGATTTTTGATTCTTTCTAATAGACTTCCTAAACCAAAGTTGTCCGAATCTTCTCAAGAAAATAGAGATGAAACGATTCAACAAAAATCCATTTCTCAGAGTGAAGCCTTATTTGTATGGTCAGGATCGGTATTTCTTTCTTATGAGGCAGAAAGGGAGAAAATTTTCTATTTCGAGGTAAACGATTTAGATGAGATCGACCAAATTGAAGTTATAATTAATGCTGAAGTCACTCCTGCTGATAGAGAGAAGAAAAGAGATGGGGTGAATACCTTGGTGGTTAAAGTAAACGGACAATTTGCTACAGGTGGAGATTTTGGTTATACCGATATTATTGACAGGTTTTTAAAAACTTTAAGTACAGGGGCTTCCCCTGATCAGAAACGTTGGTTTGAAGAGAATGTCATAAAGGTTTTTAAAAGAAATCTTATTTACGCCCCACAGCCCATCGGAATAGGAAGTAAAGGAGAAAGAAAGTTGATTTATGATAAAGAAGTCTTACGTGAAGGACGTAATGTTTTGTCTCTTTTAAGTTTAGATGAATGTGTGCAACAAGATAAAGATTGTGATGGCTTTTGGATATACAGTGTAAAAATTGTTTATGTAAAAAAGAAGTGATATATAGGTAACAAAAAGACCTGAAAATGTAATAAATATGGTAAAATTCCTCCATCATGAGAAGACAAATAGAGGGGTTGGATACCCATGCTGAGAGGTTGCAGGATTCGTTCTTATATGAGACCCTACTAGGAGAAGCCCTATGGAGTGTGCTGCCTCTATCACTTCAAGAACGGATATGGCTAGAAGTTAGGATTTCAAGGGCACCTGAAATAGACAATAATGCCGGTCTTTCTCATGGTACCCCTGCTGCAAATCTTATTACTGCTGAGGGGTGGAGGAGAATAAAAGATATGAACCCCACTACAGTACCTGATTTTAGAGAAGCACTACATATCTCTTCTGGCGGAGTAGACCGTAGAAACAGTGAAAAGGATGATGGTACCACTTTTAACCTACAATTTTTTGGAGTGTTACCCACTGTATTTGCCGCAATCAGAGGAGAGCTAGATGATACTTACTTACTTACTTACGCTCGCCTTTTGAGAGCAGCTTTGTTGTATTCTTTATGGGGGGCAGTTTTAGAGTTAAAGAGTAAGATAGAAATTCCAGAAATTACAGAGATCACATTTGATAGCACTGTCAAAGGAGGAATGTTTGTATGGGCAGGATGCCATCCTAGAGAGATATCACATACATTTTCATTAAAAGGGGCAGTAGGGGGTATGTCTCGATTTTTAGGGCTTATAAGAGAGGGTAGATACGACCCTTCTTCAAATATTATCGAAATATTTGGGTTAAGTTTCAGATGGAAAGAATGGATACTTGCTTTACAGCATAGTGATAGTGGGTATATGGATTCTATTATTTCACATATGCATAAGTGGTACAAAGACAATAGTAATAGATGGGGTGAACTTTTGCGTAGAGTTGATAGTGCAGTCAGTAGAGCCGCTCAGCTTATATCAGAGCCTTATGATGAATGGCCCCCTTGGCTTTTGTGGGCTCAGGCTCTTGCTGTTACTACGGTTCAGTTTACTCCTGAGAAGCTTCCTCCCTACGTGGTAAATACCAAAAGACCAACTTCTACACTAAGGCCTTGGGTTGGTTTTCCGTTAGAGGGGGCACGAAGTGTAAAGATTATTATCCCTGCCCCAGTCGGTCAAACTTTAAGGCATTTAGGAGTATCATTACAAGATTTTAAACAGATGATTGTGGATTTGGTGAAAGAACATTATATGCCTCGGAATGTTGGGAGTGTTATTAAAAAGGGTACGAAATGGCAATGCACTTTAAACTATAGTAATGAAGCAGAGGGCAGTAGATAAGTCTATTGTACCTACTTAAATTAATTTCACTTGAACCTTCTCTTTTTTACGGCACAATAAGGGTATGGGGAATATAAAGAATGTCCAGAAAAAACCTCTACATCCTATTTTTGTAAAAGTTGGGTTATCTAAGGATTATTTCGCTTTAGTCTACCACACTAAACTAAAAAGTTAAAGATTAGTATATTACGTTAAACTAATCTCTCGCATTGGGGTAAAGGCTTATGTTTTTAACCTGGACAAATTTTTACTACAACTTAAAATTTGTCCAGCCGTTGTGGCGAGCCCAGTTTATCGTTAAGAAAACTGTTACCACTCCAAGAATAATCATTCCCGAGGTAAGAAAAGGAAGGGTATAGTAGATTCCATACAGATACCCTCCTAAGATAGGACCGATAACTCGGGCAAGCGAAGAGAGTCCTTGTGAGACCCCTAAAACAGTCCCTTGTTTATCTTGGTCTCCAAGCTTTGAGATGAGCCCTTGCAATACTGTGGTAAATGTACCGAAAGATACAGCAAGCAAAAGTCCAGCAAGATAGATAACTGAATGGTGTTTACTGAAACTTAACAAGATAAAACTTAATGAAAGAACAATTCCTGAAACCACTGCAAGCATAAGTTCGTCGTATTTGTCAACTAACCTGCGAAGCAAAAAGGCTTGGGTGAGGGCTAAAATGATGCCCATTGCAGCGAAGAATATTCCAAGATGAATAGCCCCCCAGTTTACTGTATCTTTTGCAAACAACGGAACCGTAGCTTCAAGTTCTGAAAAAGCCAAAGTAACAATGGAGTTTGTCAACAATATGACAAGGAGCCATCGGTTTTTTAGCACAGAAAGCCAAGCCTCTTTTGTGAAAAACGCGTTATTCTGGCTGGTTACTCGTTTCTTAGGCTCAGGAAGATACTTGTATACGATAAAAATAGCGATGATAGACAAAAACGCTCCTGCCAAAAAGGGGTAGATTATTGAGAAGTGACCAAGAAGTCCCCCAATGGCAGGGCCAAGCACGAATCCTAAGGCAAAAGCTGCACCTACTAAGCCCATTGCTTTGGTGCGGTTCTTGCCATAGGTTATATCGGCTATATATGCCTGGGCTACTGAGATGTTTCCTCCGGTAATTCCATCAATAATTCGTGATAGAAATATCGTTGAGAGGGAGTGCGAAAAGGCTATTAGAATGTATCCTATGAAGCTTCCAAAAAGCGAGATAGCAAGTATGGGGCGCCTTCCGTAAATATCAGAGAGTCTGCCTAAGATCGGAGAACCTATAAACTGAAACAACGAATAGGTTGCCATCAAGGCTCCTAAAGTAAATGAGGTTGCGTTATATTTTAACGCAAGAAAAGGGAGTACAGGTACAACCAACCCAAAGCCAAAAAGACTTAAGAATACAATAAAGAAGATAACTGAAAGCTCTCTATGGTTTTTTATAAGTCTCTTAGGTTTTTCAGCTAACATCATGTGGGTATTATAGAACGTTGATTTAATAAAAGATACAAGCCCATCAGTGTAACAAATTTAATGTATAATAAAACATGAACCTTAATGAACTTATATATCCTTATGAGCTTTGTCATCTTCCATATCCTTATGAGGCGCTTGAACCATATATTGATTCTAAGACTATGCAGATTCATCACACTAAACACCATGCAGGGTATGTGAATAAATTGAATGAGGTAATTAAGAAATATCCTGAACTTCAGAAAGTAGCTTTGGTAGAGATCTTACAAAATCTTGAGAGTTATGATATTCCAGAAGAAGATAAAGAAGCTATACGTAACTTTGGGGGAGGACATATAAACCATACTTTATTCTGGTCTATTATGGGTCCATCTAAAGAGATTGACGAAGATTTGGTTACAAAGATCAAAGAAGCCTTCGGCTCCGTAGAAAGGTTTAAAGAGGAGTTTACAAACACAGCGTTATCACATTTTGGAAGTGGATGGGCATGGCTTGTAGAGAATAGTGAAGGTCAGCTTGAGATATATTCCCTTCTTAATCAAGATAGCCCCTACTTGCTCGGAGACACTCCGATCATTGGGCTTGATCTATGGGAACATGCTTACTACCTTTTATATCAGAACCGTAGAGCAGAGTATGTGCAGAATTGGTGGAATGTACTTAAACTGTTGTAAACCTAACATTTTCTGTTAAAATACAGCCATGGCAAAGAAACGTACAATGAAAGACGAGGTAGCCAAACTGTTTGCACCAGTGAGAGAGCGGGCTTTTTATGAGATGTTGATTATATTTAAACCGTATCTTCCTGATCAGGTGCGTGCTCAGCTTGAAGAAAAGGTTGAGAGCATACTTGAGAAATTTGAAGGGAATGTAAAAGCAAAAGCTGTATGGGGCAAACGGGTAATGGCTTACAAGATTAAGGGTAATAAAGAAGGCTATTATGTGATGTATTACTTTGAGGCACCTGTAGATGTAATCGAAGAGATAAAGCGTGAGTTAGGCCATATACCTGAGCTTCTTCGATATCTTATCTTAAGACTTGAGCAGATGTCTTTAGAAAAACTTAAACTCCTAGCTAAGAAAGCTGTAGTAATGGAATAAATGGAGTATTTAATATATATAACTAACATAATATCCCACTAATATGCCGTTTTTACGTTCATACCAAAAGGTGATCTTGATTGGAAACGTCACCCGTGATCCTGTACTTAGATATACAGCTAATAATACTCCTGTAGCAAGATTCACAGTAGCTACTAACCGAAGTTTTGTCAATGCCGCAGGAGAGAAAAAAGAAGAAACCCATTTTCACCCCGTTGTAGTATGGGGGAAATTCGCTGAGAAGATAGCAAGTATTATTAAAAAAGGAGACAAAGTATACGTAGAGGGTCGATTAGAATATCGCCAAAAGCGAAGTGATGAGGGCCAGATTATAGCCACTGAGGCAAGCATAAGGGCTGATGAGATAGTCATACTTCAAAGAAGCAGTAAACGATCTTTAAAACCTCAAGAGGGGGGTGAAGTTGACGAAGAGGCAAAGGAGCTAGATCTTGATGAGATCGCAAAAGAGCTTGCTGAAGAAGGTAACGACGAAGATCAGGCTGAAGAGGATCAGAAAGAGAATGAGACTAATGAGAATCCTGAAGAGGAGCTGCCGTTTTAATAGTTTTAAGATTAGTGTAAAATAAGCCTATGGTAAAGAGGGTACGCGATCTTACACAGACACCAACAGATGATGTTAAGGTCGATACGCAAAAACTAGTCCAAGATGTAGAAGAGACCACTCAGCTTGCTAAACTTAGTGAAGAAGCGATTGAAGAGTCTACAACCCCAAAGAAAGCCGCGGTGGTTGTACGACGTGGAAAAGCTATATGTCCTCTTTGTGAGCAACAGATTGATGCAAAAAGTATCCGTTTCTATGATATAGCTCTTTTAAAGAAATTCATGAGTTTGCGAGGAAAAATCTTGCCCCGTAGTAAAACCGGACTTTGCGCAACCCACCAAAGAGCAGTCGTAAGAGCGATCAAACGAGCACGACAGGTTGCCCTGTTGCCTTATATTTATACAGGGGTTGATTAAACCTAGTAACCTTTTTTGTGGTGCTTACAGATAGAACGTTTCATACTCAGTAGTGTTGTTATGAGGTTTTCCCTTCAAACTAGGAACCTCAACCCCCCACTTCTGATCTTTAAAAATATACGCGTAATTTCTGTCAAACTCTATGGTGCGGTATGTCACGTATAAAGCTGAGTCAAGATGGTCAATCTGAGCATAATGCCTGTTGGTAGCTTTAAACAGTTGTTTGAAAAAGCTCCACATCGGAATATCTGAAAAACCCTGCAATAAAACAAGCCTTAAACGATGTAGGTGTTGTTGGAGAACCAGATAGGTTCCCCAATCTATTGAGGGGACAATTAAAGCCTTTGCTCCTAACCTGTAAAGTTTTTCAACTAACTGTAAAGTGGGAGCATATTCAACCACTACAAGTTTATTGGTTATATCGATGTTCTTTGTGTCTTTTGAATAGTAAACAAGGTAACCTTCTGCGCTTTTGGGGGTCATAGCAAACGGTGTAATCTTATACATCTGGGCTGAGATTACGATCTCATCAGGAGTAAGTAGACTAACTCTACCTTTTACGGGAGATTTGTATTCGAAGTTGTCGGTTATATCAATAACCTTTAGAGAGTTTTCTGTGATTTTTACGATTCCTTCATGTTCTGAAACCCCGATAATCTCATCAAAGAGCCCTTTGATTGCAAACAGTTTTGTATCAGGTTTTACATATTGTCCGTCTTCAACGAAGACTTTTGCACCGGGATGTAAAGGATATTCCTCTAAGATTATCTCTTTACTTCCTTTTCCAAGAAGAGTAGAGATGTTGACCGATGATCCAAACGATACAGCTGGTTCAAAGTCGTGTGGCAATTTAATTCTTACCTCTTTTGTGGCTTGTTTTAGCATTTTTAGATACGGGTTAGGTTATTAATCTGATTTAACCAAAGGGTTATCTTCTGGTTTTCACTTATGGTAGGACCATATTCAATCGGACGTTTTCTTCCGTCTATAATCAAAGCTTTAAGATTGTGAGGTTCTTTAAGGTACATACTTAACTCTTCATTGATATCATTGTTTTCTGTAATCAGTACTTTAGTTACATTTTTTATTGGAGGAAAGAATCCAAAGATAGAACCATGGGGAACTAAGATAACCTTATGCTCTTTTTTGTTTGAAAACTCAATGTATTGGCTCTTCTCGGTATGAGGAACTACCACAAGATAATACTTAAGGGTACCATCTATACTTAAATTGTTAGGATTTTTAACATACTCTCCTGCTTTATCTAACCGTAAAGTTTGGTTTTTATCAATAAATATAAACCAGGTTCCTTTTACGCCCAATCCATCAATAAGCGAAAGAAGCAAGATAGGTTCATCGTCTATAAATGAGACGATCTCTCCCGTAAGATAGAGAAAACCTGTCTTTGGAATACTAAAAAGGTGTTTAAGTTGCTGGTCAAGCCTAAGTAGGGCACTTGTGATAATTGCTCTATAAAGATCTTTTACTATGTCTGAAGAGGTTTTATAGGGTGCAAAGATAGACAGATTTAATATAAGGTTTGCTAGTTCTCGTTCATTTATGTTTACCCTAAGTAGTGGATAGATAAGCTCTGAAAGGTCTTCTACCAGTTTCGTCACTTCTCCGTGATTGTAGGTGTATGTTTCAGTTACATCGGCTTTATGGATTCCTACAGAATGTTTAAAGTTAAACGTAGTACGGATCTGGGCTTTATCTATCTCTAATACAGCGCAGAAATATCCATGAGCTTGGGTGAAGCTGTTAAATATTGCGGTTTCTTTTAAAAAAACTGTTTTTTTTATAACGGAGTTTGCGGTTTTGTCTGTGTATTCTAAGATCTCCGTTAAGATTTTTTTAAGTTTTTTTCTATCTACTGTGCTTACAATAGTTGTGTGTTGATCCCAGATGATGCTTTTTAGTTTCCGTATGGTTTTTTTAAAAGTTAGAGGATAAAGCAGATCAAGATAGGGATAAGAAGTGGCATATATGGGGTGTTTCTTATCATCTTTTTCGTAAATTTCGATTCCGGTTTCTAAGAAAGCAATGGTACTCATTAAACGATTATACGGTAATAGCCGTGTTTTGTCAAAAGTGTGACGAAGCGTTTGGTTGGCAGTTGTTAACTTAGGAGGCTTTAAGATGTGATAATATAAACATATGCGTATAAGACAGTATAAAGATCTTTTGTTCTTGGTTCTTTTCTTTTTTGTGGGATTTGTTTTAGGAATCTATACCACCTCTTTAAAACCCAGTTTTGTCTCAAAAGTAGGTATTCTTAAGACAGCGAATTTAAATGGTTTTAAAAACTACAGTACAGATTTTTCACTTTTTTGGAGGGTATACAACATCTTACAAGAACGATATGTTGATCCCTCTAAACTAGATGATGAAGGGATGTACTATGGAGCAATTAAGGGGTTGGTTTCAGCTTTGAAGGATCCTGCGACTGTTTTTTTAGATCCGCAAGAGAAAGAGGAGTACGAGAAATCACTTCGCGGGGAATATGAAGGCATAGGGGCAGTCTTAGAGCAGGTTGGACCTCAGATTCAGGTTGTGGGGGTGTTTGAGGGGGCTCCTGCCCAAAAAGCAGGACTTCAAGCAGGAGACATTATTCTTGAGGTTGATGGAGATCCTGTAACAGGTAAGAGCCTGGTTGAGGTGGTAACCCAGATTAGAGGGCCAAAGGGTACAGAGGTGACATTAAAGGTAGTACGTCCTACAAACGGGAATGAGGTAAAGAGTATCACTATAGTGCGTGATGTAATAGAAGCCCCGAGTATGCGTATTGAGAGACCCGAAGAAGGAATAATCCTTCTACGAATTAGCCGATTTACCTCAGAAACACTACAAGATTGGTTGCTTGAACTTTCTACTACTATGTCTAAGATTAACTCTGAGATTGCTAACAAAAAGGCAAAAGCCCTAATCATAGATCTTCGCGGAAACCCCGGGGGGTATCTTGAAGGAGCGATAGAGTTTGTAAGCTATTTCTTACCAAAAGATACAGTGGTTGTCTATAAGGAAAGCAGGGAAGGAATCGATGCTGTATTTAGAACCCGTGATCAAGGGAGTTTAAAGATTCCAGAAAATATACCCGTTGTGGTACTTGTTGATTCATTTAGCGCATCAGCTTCTGAGATAGTTGCCGGAGCCTTACAACATTACAAGCGCGCATACATCATAGGTGAGACCACCTTTGGGAAAGGAACCGTACAAGATGCGATATTGCTTGAAGACGGTTCTTTATTAAAATATACCGTATCATATTGGCTTCTTCCTAATAAGAAGCGTTTAAGTAAAGATCATCCTGTAGTACCAGATAAAGAGGTAAGATTTGATCGGAATCTTAAGCTTACTAAAGGAATAGATAATCAGCTTCAAGCCGCAATCAAGTATCTTCGTAGTAAAATACATAACTAACTAAAATGAGATAGCAAAGTGATCATGGTGGAGGTTGTCTTATTACAAGATGTTGCAAATCTAGGTAAAAAGGGGGAAGTAGTAAGCGTAAAAGATGGTTATGCCGTAAACTATCTTTTGCCTAAGAAACTAGCAAGGCGAGCAACCAAACAAGATAAAGAGGCGTTTTTAGAACAAAAACGTCGTGAAGAGAAGATTAAAGAGCAAGCAAACGAGATATTCGCCAATCTAGAAAAGGTGATAAAAGAGAAACTAAAAGGTGCACTTTTAATAGAACGTAAGGTAAGCAGTACTGGAACCCTTTATGATGCCTTAGATAAAAGAGAGCTTGTGAAGATCCTCAAGGAGCGGATTCATGAGCTTTTGGCTTTTGATCATATAGAAATTCTTTACAAAGGAGCTATTAAAAAGGTTGGAAGACATGTAATAGAGCTTGAGGTACGATACAACCAACAGAGTAAAAAGGTGCCTGTGGTAGTAGAGGTTGTTTCTGCAGGTAAAACTCCGCGTCTAAAATCAGAGACACTTGAAGATGAGCTTAAACGAAAAAAGAAATAGGGTAGTAACCGTGTTAAGGCGCCTTTTTACAGTATGGGTGGCTGTCATATTATTGACAGCAAGCGTTCTGATTTTACGAACAAAGGTCGCACAAAACTACCTAACAGATATTAAATCAAAGTTTTGGCAGTTTGTTAAAGAACAGACTCCCAAACAAGAAGAGAAAACATTTATAGACGACTCACTAGTGCAGAAGGTCAAAAAAGAACAGCCCCAAACCGATATCGGGTTTGAGAATATCTTTGCTGAGGTTGTAAAAAAGGTCAAAGATGGTGTAGTAACCATTGCTATTAGGTCATACGGTCTTCGTCCTGGTGAAGGAATAGTAAAAGTAGAAGAGAACATAGGAAGTGGTTTTATTGTAGACAAAGAAGCTGGAATCATTGTTACCAACCGTCATGTTGTGTCACGTGATGCTCAATATGTTGTAATTACTTCTTCAGGAGAAGCAGTCAATGTGAAAAAAATTCTACGTGATCCCACCAATGACATCGCCTTGATCATTGTTGATGATCCTTCTAAGTTGCCGATAGAGTTAGAGCTTGCAGATTCAGATTCTCTCTCATTAGGAGAGTGGGTGTTGGCTTTTGGTACTCCACTTGGAAAGTTTCCCGGGACGGTTTCAGTAGGGATAGTAAGTGGGCTTGGAAGATCAATCGATGTAGATGGAATAAAGTATGAGAACATAATCCAGACAGATGCAGCAGTAAACCCGGGTAACTCAGGAGGCCCACTTGTTAATCTCAAAGGCCAGGTGGTGGGGATTAATTTCGTAAAGGTTATTGGAGCTGATAACATATCGTTTGCCTTACCGATTAATCTGGTAAAGTCTCGTCTGGCAGAGTATAAACAATTTGGACGTTTTAGGGTTCCTTTTCTTGGGATCCGTTACATAATGCTAGATTATGCTTATGCCCGATACTACGGTGCTGTAGCTGGCGCATATGTGGTTGATGTGGTATCGGGTAGTCCTGCTGACAAGGTAGGTATACAGCCAGATGATATTATTGTCAAGATAGAAGACGAGAGTGTAGCAGAGTACGGACTTAGATCGCTGCTAAATAGATACAAGGTAGGAGACACTATCAATGTTAAAGTTAAACGAAGAAAAGGTAATACTTATCAAGATCTTACCTTTGAGGTTCGTCTTGTAGATCGTGCTGAGTTTTTAGAAACGAATCGGTAGGTTACAATTTTAGCAGTTGGGGGATGCCTCGTGCGCAAGGTTTCCATTACAAGTGTTACTTCTTTACCATTTTCGACAAGAAGTTTTATGTATCTTTTTAGTTTCTTTTCAAATGACTCGTTCTTATAAAGAGCAAGCGGAGATTGGTATCTTACAGACCAATCAAGCTGAGCCTCTATCTGGTTAGGAAGATACGGCTTATTAGTAAGAAGTAACACCCTCTTAAACCGTGGAGTTATTGCCTCTGAGTTAATAAACGCTACATCAGCCCATACTATCTTAACATACGGGGCTATCCGTTTGGCATTCTTTCGGGCTATCTGTACAGCCTTATCATCTATGTCTGTGGCGATATATTCATGCGATGGGTTTTTGAGCAAGGTTGCAAGTGCAAGAATAACCGCTCCGGTTCCTGTTCCTATGTCGATTATAGAGAGCTTATCTTTAGCAGATCTTGCAATCTCATATGCCTTTTGAACTAAGCGTTCTGTAAAAGGATTCGGAATATACACAGGTTCTTCGATAGTTAAAGTAAGGTGCATAAAATATGTCTTTTTGGTTATATACTCAACCGGATAATCTTTCTCAAGCAGGGTTACAACCTTGATAAACCGTTTATAAACCTCTTCAGGCAAGATATCGTTTCCGCGCAGAGTAGGGTGGTTTTTAACTACAAATTCTTTTAGATCATCTAGCAATTTGAGGGCTCTGTAGCCTCTTTGAAAGAATAAAGATTCTATCTGTCTATAAGCCTCATTTAGAGTTATCTTCTTGCTGAGCATCAAGCTCATTGATTATGGTTTCTAACATATCTTTTATTTTCCCGTCAAGAATGTCTTGGAGGTTATACCAAGATTTTTTAATTCGATGATCTGTTACTCTATTCTGAGGAAAATTATAGGTACGTATCTTCTCAGATCTATCCATAGTACCAATCTGTGACCGTCTTAAGTCAGATATCTGACTTAATCTTTTTTCGCGTTCTGCCTGCTGAAGCTTCATCTTTAGTATCTTTAAAGCCATCTCTTTATTCTGTCTTTGAGATTTATACCTTTGTGAGGTAACTATAATCCCTGTTGGAATATGTTTAATACGTATAGCAGTTAGATTTTTATTAACATGTTGTCCCCCAGGACCACTTGCCTTAATAGGAGTAATCTCGATTTCATTAGGATTTATCTCTATTTTTACATCTTCATCATATTCGGGTAAGATGGCTACTGAGACGGTTGAGGTGTGTACTCTTCCGCTGCTTTCTGTAATGGGTACTCGCTGAACTCGATGTACTCCTGATTCATATTTAAACCAACGGTATACATTAGGCCCTTTTACATATGCCTCTATAAATTTGTATCCTCCACGATCTGAATATGAAACGTCGGTTGTTTCAATGGTTGCTCCGATGTCAGCTAGAAACTGTGAGTACATTCTAAAAAGATCTCTTGCAAAAAGGGCGGCTTCTTCACCACCAGCACCGGCTCTAATCTCTATTACAAAACTGTCTATCCGTAGTTTGTTTTTCTCAAGTTCCTCTATTTTTGCAGAGATCTCTTTACTAAGTCGTTGTAATTCTTCATATGCTAATTCTTTGAGCTCCTCTTGCTCTAACTCTTCTTGTAAAAGACGCTTAGTTTCGTTATATTGATGATAGAGTCTAAAGATTGTATCGATCTGATCCAATCTCTTGCTAATATGATGAATCTCACGTTGCGTACGTATGTATTCTTCTGAGGCGTAATCTTTAATCTCTTTAATCTTTTCGTTTAGTTTTTCAAACTCTTTTTGGAGTTTTTCTTTTTCGTTCTTTAGTTTTTCTAGTTTTTTCTGATCTATCATAAGCTTTGTTTCTCCATATCTCATCTATTAGAAATTCAGGCTTTTTTTGTAGCTTCTTATATATGTTCTGTAGGTATATTAGGAGTATAGCAGAGTAAGGAATAAAGATTGCAGTAAATAACACAACAGAGGGCCATTTAAAGCCAACTCCCAATAACAGAACAAGAAATGCATAAATAGTCCATAACATAGGAATCTTTGACGAATAATTAATAAGAGCGATCGTAGCAAGGTTAAACATTTTTTTGAGACTATACTTACTTTCTCCTTTATATCGGGGTTTTCGTTTATAGGTAATAATCTTAGTCTTGTAACCGCTCCAGCTTACTAGTCCTCTGTAAAAACGTGGGGTTTCATCTATTTTTAAAATGGTGTCTCGTACCCTATCTGAGATCAACCGAAAGTCTGCCACTTCTTCATAGATAGGAGAATCAGAGATTGCCTTTATAAGTTTGTAAAACATAGTTGCTGTGATCTTTTTAAAGACCCCTTCGTCTCGTTTTATGCGTTGAGCAAGCACTATATCGACCTTTTCAGAGATCGCTGTTTTGTACATCTCTTCTATCAGTAAGGGGGGGTCTTGTAGATCAGCATCAATAGTTGCGATAAATTTCCCTTGAGCGTATTTGTATCCTGCGGTAAGGGCGCTTTGATGTCCAAAGTTGCGGGTAAGGTTAATAAGGGTGGTGGGAATATCACTGTTATTCGCTAGTTTTTTTATTATTTTTTCTGTTTTATCGGTGCTTCCATCGTTGACAAAAATAAGTTCAATTTTGGGGATAAAGCCCAGGTTTTTAGAGATTGTCAATTTTTTGACTAGTTTTGTTAACTCTCTAAAAAGAGCGGGTAGCACCTCTTCTTCGTTATAGACGGGTATTACAATAGACAAGTCAAACATACCGTATTATAAATGGAGTATGAGGATTATCGGAAATTTTAGATCTAGAAACCGTGAGGCTGTAACTTACCGTCAAAAGATGGTGTTTAGGCGGCGCTTAAAACGATGGTTGTTTATTATTCTTATATCAGCATCTTTTACCGTTGGATTTACGCTTCTTTTGATCGTTGCTGCTAACAGGGTCTACTTTTTACGGAGCAACAAAAACCTTAAAGCCTATGAGTGGTTACAAGAAAAGGTTTTAAAATATGTCTCCATTTCGAGAAATAAAGATGAGGCGAAAAAAGAAGAGTTTGTAAAACCATTATATGAGTATCAGATACCAGTGTATGATGGGGCGTGGTTTGTGTTTGAAGATACCAGTTTCTTAGACAAGAAAAGCCAAGAAGAGGTAGGCAAGTTTTTGCAACGAAATTCCGTTTATATCATTCCTGCAGGTCACACTTTTGACGATGTAAAAAGTTTTTATAAACGCAGGCTGAGTAAATACAGATGGCAGTTTATATTAGAGCGTCCAAACGATGATGGTTATCTGGTTTCAGGTATCTATTTTGTCAAAGAGAACCTTGGTCTACGGATCTACACCTTAACAGGTAAAGATATATGGTACGAGATTATTCCGAAAGAGTATGCAGAGAGTGGATTAAAAAACCGTGAAATTAAGGTTTTTACTCAAGAATTTCTGGTTGATGTTGCTTCAGGAAAAAACTTACCCCCTGAGAGCGGTTTTAACAATTTAAAGATTCCCTCAGACTATTCGGTACAGATACAACAGAATTTTATAACAAATCTTAATATAACATCGGTGTTTGATGAACAGAAGCAGTTGGTTGTAGAGATTATTCCTTATAAGTTGACAGAAAAGACAGAAGAAACAGTCAAAGAACTGACAAAAGAATATATTTCCACGAAGTATCCTCAAATAGATAGTATAGAGATAAGAGAGCAAGAGGTTGCAAGCAAAACTTATAAGGCTTATAAAGCCCAGTTTAAAATTAATGGCGAAGAATATTTTGTATTAGGAATAAAGAAAGGGGGCGTGGTTTACATGTTTGATTTTATAAAAAACGACCATAAAGCAAGGTTGCTTTTAACAGCATGGCTTAAAATGTTATAATACTCCCGTAGGCCCCGTTATAAGAACGTAAAGCTCTACCGCGTATAGCTTTTAAAATGGGCGCGTAGCTCAGTGGTAGAGCACTGTTCTTATAAAGCAGGGGTCGCAGGTTCGAATCCTGCCGCGCCCATTTGCGATTTTTTAGGTATAATTCTTTTAAGTGTCGCCACGGGTACCGGAGAGAAAACAACCACCTCGTTCTCAGCTTGAACAATGGAGGGTTTCTTTACTCCAACAACAATGGGGAAGTATCTGTAAAGAGTTAGCACTTCAGAAAGCTCCTTCCTTTGACAATGCACGGGAGGTTTGGGAATGGGTTAAGAACATTGAAGATGGTTATTATCTTCTTTTAGCTAGATCGCTTTCCCAGCTGGCTGGGAGGATATGTATCCTTTCATTAGTAGAATGTAATGTGACCTTCGAAGGTGTCTATTTTCCTCCCGGAGACAGTCCGCAAGACGAAGTTATTAAGGAAGTGATAGAAGAAATACCAATACCGGAGGATATGGACAAAGTTTTTCAGCAGATTTTAAAAAGTAAACCATTTCGTCATATAATTTTCATCACCTATAAAATAAAAGGAGCAATACACCGTTTGCCTCAGGTCATAGTAATAACTGATGACAAGGTAGCAATGTACGAGTTGCCCTTTGTAATGAATGTAAAACCGACACCAGAAACATCAGCACCTCAAGAGCCAATTTATCAACTTCCCAAGCTAGTTGATACAGCCGTACAAGCCTTACAATCTTATTTTAATAATGCTTCTCAGGAATTAGGACTTTAGGTGTTAGTAGTTCTTGACCCTTAACTTTTCTTAAGCTACACTATTTTAATGATGAAGAAGGTGCTTGCTTTTGCGGCGGTTGGGCTAGTGATCCTTTTGGAAATAGCGTTTTATGATATAGAATCGGAGTGACAAAAATATGTTGCTTGTCAAATTAAAAACTGTTATAAATAAAATATGGACCAAACAG
>WFTI01000027.1 GCA_015485585.1 Candidatus Dojkabacteria bacterium
ACCATCGTTTTCTGTCAGAAACCTGACACCACCCTCTACCTCTAACCGATAATCACCACTTAGACTTAAGGTGCCTATCCCTAATGTCTGGGTACTTTCGTTCCATACTAACGCAGAAGAATTTTTTACTTTCTTGTCTACATCAAGATAAAGAATCCCTGACCCTTCAAGTGATGTCATTATTAAGTCTTCTCCATTGCCTAATACAAGATCATCACCGCTATATAAGGGGCTTAGATTTGTTCCTACCCTCTTCCAATATCCTATAAATTCTCCGTCTGAGCTTACCGGAAATACTATTTTATTACAAACAAATTGTGTACCATCCCACGACAAAAATTCACCCTCACTGCACACCGGTGCATCAATGGCAAAAGTGTTGTTTGGTTTTAACGCCAACCCTTCCCCTGCGCTATATACCAATGGCTCATCCTTAAGAGAAGAAAGGTCTACAGAACTATATGTTCCTAATGTAAGAACATTAGTTGTTTCGTCAAATTCTAAACTAAGATTAATATCGTCTAAAGGAGAAGCACATGTCAACGAATCTGACCTACGTTTAAGATAACAGTCAGGTTGTAATACATTAAACAGATACCCTTCGATTAAATCTTGAACAGTTGTTGTGCGAGGTTTATCATTTACAAAAACTACCATTTCTCCTTCAGCAGGAGATAGGGTTTCCTCTTTTCCAGCTATGCGTTCGGTCGTGCTTATAAGTTTAACTATCTGCTCTTTCACAGAAGCTCCACCTGTAACAGCTCGACAAAGAAAACTGTTTAAAGATATACGACAACTTATCCCTATGGCGATGGTCCCCAAAAGAAGAAAAAATAATGAAACTACTACAAGAATAAGAAATCTGCTGTATCTTCTACCTCCTTCTTTGTTAGCGTATGTCATCCTTATTACGATTATATTACATTTATTGTCCCTCGCTGTCAAGTATCTAACACTTTGTTCGGGAATATGGGAAATTTCTACCGACCTAATCTACCTAATACGCCTTGGCAAAAAGGGTTATACGGGCTCCTTTTTCACCTGTTATAAAATCGTTTCCTATCTCATCGTATGTCTCAAAAGGTATCACACGGGGTGTAATTTTAAACCTATCTTGTAACATATCAGCTACTTTCTGATCGTCTTTAAACCATACCTTGATAAAGCCGACAGCTCCGTCTTTTATAAGCTCTTTCAACCCTGTCATGTTTTTGACTTCATGCGTATTCTCTTCAATGAAAGCTTTTGATCTTTCATACATCAATGCTGATATCTCAGACAAAAGCTCTTTAATCTGCACATACACCCGATTGCTCATCATAAGTCTCTTTCTTTCTCTTGTTACCCGTAAATAAACGGTCAAAGATTTTTCTCTTACCTCCTCGTCTCCGATCTCAATACGTAAGGGAACCCCTTTGATGTCCCACTCGTTGAATTTGTAACCAACTGAATGATCGCTCTTGTCAACAAACACACGTATATCTTGTCCTCTTAACATCTGCTCTAAGATGTCAGCGGTCTTTAAAATCTCTTCTTTGTTGGCTTCTTTCTTAATAATAGGAATAATCACCACCTGTACTGGAGCAAGATAAGGAGGTAACACCAATCCATAATCATCTCCGTGATGTCCTATTACAGCTCCTAAGAAACGGGTGCTAAGCCCCCAACTTGTTTGCCATACATATCGAAGCTTATTGTTCTTATCAAGATACTGAATCTCAAAGGCTTTGGCAAAGTTTTGCCCTAACATATGCGATGTACAGAGCTGAAGAGCTTTTTTACTTCTTAACAGGGTTTCTATTGTTGTTGTGTATACAGCCCCTGCAAATTTCTCACCTTTAGTTTTGTATCCCTTTATTCCATGTAAACTTGCATACTGCTTCGCGAATCTATCATACATATCAAGGGCTTCACGTACCATAACAGCTGCCTCAGACTCAGTAGCATGTGCTGTATGGCCCTCTTGCCACAAAAATTCTGTAGTTCTTAGAAACGGTACAGTACGTTTTTCCCACCTTACCACATTACACCACTGATTAATCTTTAAAGGGAGATCACGGTAAGATCGTATCCAATTCTTGAAATGTGCATACATTATGGTCTCAGAGGTAGGACGAACTACCAAAGGCTCTTGTAATTCTTCTCCTCCTGCATGGGTGATGACCGCAACCTCAGGTGCAAAACCTTCAACATGCTCTGATTCTTTCTTTAATAGTGAATAAGGAATCATCATAGGAAAATAAACATCAGAAACTCCAAGATCCTCTATCATCTGACCAAGATATCTCATAACAGATTTCCATAAGGCATAGCCATAGGGTTTAAAAACCATCGTACCTCGTACCATTCCGTATTCTGCTAAACCAGCAAGCTGTACAACAGTGTTGTACCACCTTGAAAAATCTTCAGAAAGTGAGGGTAATCTCTCTGGCTTTTTCATTGTGTTATAAAAAACATCTTAATGTCTTTTATTGTAATAAGCACACTAAGGAGCACTAAAAATACTGCTCCTATGTATGTCAAGATTTTGAGTATACTTTCGATTTTATCATACTTTACCCTTTTTCTTAGTGTCAAAGAAAGAGCCTGCCATCCATCAAGAGGAGGAAACGGTAGTACATTAATTAATGCCAGATTCAGACTTAGAAGTCCAGTAAAGTGTATAAGATTTAAAACCACAGACTCTTCTTGACGAACCAATGAATCAACCACACTGTACACAGCCACAGGACCACCCACACTATAATTTAATAAAGTAGTATCTTTAGTCGAAAGGGCGTTTTCAACCGCATTTGTTATGATTTTTACACCCACTGTACTTATATCTACTGCATAAACGAAAGATGAGATTATCCCGTATGATGAATAATCCCAGATCCATGTTTTATAGTCTGTTACTAAAACCCCTAATCTGCCTTCACTGTTTAGCAAAACCTCAGTCTCTTTGGTTGTTCTGTCTTTCAGATTAAACAGGGTTAGCTCTACTTTGTTTCTTCCATTTTGATTGGCTTTTTTGATTGTTTCTATCAGCTCGTAACTGCTTGTAACTTCCTTGCCATCAACCGCCACGATCGCGTATTGTCCGATTTCTGACTCTTGCATTTTCAAGTGCGTCTTCTTTGTCAGTCCAACGATAATAGCATAGGAACTCTCAACACTGCTTCTCGCAAAGATCGGTTGATATTCAAGATTTATCTTGATCTTATATGATCCTGCTGAAAGAT
>WFTI01000028.1 GCA_015485585.1 Candidatus Dojkabacteria bacterium
GACCGTGAGGATGGTGATGGAGTTTATGGTTAGAGAATTGAGACACTTGTTGAAATAGCGCCTGATTACCGCGGGAAAGGTCGTGGTACGGAACTGTTATTTATGTCGGATTACCATGTTATCACATTTTTAAAAAGGTGTGGGATTTCTTATCTAGAGTTCCAGCACCAAGATAAAACAGGATTTTTTGAGAGGGTGTTAAAAAGATACCAGGAATTTCTTGATAGTTCAAAAAATGAAAGAGTAATTACAATGTGGCGATGCCAGCAAGATGGTGACATTTTTCGTTTCATGATTACTTTATAATCAAATATGACAACCTCGAAGTGGGTGCCTCCAAAAATCGCTACAATAGCTCCTTCGTGGGGTGGTCCATCGGTTTTTCCACATATCTACAGATTAGGGGTTGAGTTTTTGAGCGAGTTTTTTGAAACAACCGTAGTAGAGCTTGAAAGCACGCGAAAAGATGCAAGATTTCTACGTGAGCACCCTGAATATCGTGCTAAGGAGTTAGAAGAGGCACTTACAGCAGAGGAGTTTGACTACATCATCTCAGCCATAGGAGGAGAAGAATCAATAAGGATCTTAAAGTATCTAAATAAAGAGAAACTACGTCAAGTAAAGCACAAACCAATCTTTATGGGATTCTCAGATGTTACATCAATCCATATATTTCTTAACCAGTTAGGTTATCTTACCTATTACGGACCAAGTGTAATGGCAGGTTTTGCACAAGCAAAACAGCTTGGCAAGGAGTTTCTAGAGCACCTTACAAAAGTCTTTAAAGAAAAATTAGATACCATTTCCTATTCCCCTTACCCTTTCTATGTTGAGGGATATCCTGATTGGGCGGATGTTTCAAAAGCTGGGCAGATTAATCCTAGAATAAAAAATACAGCAAAATGGGTGTTTTTAACTCAGAGCAATAATACCAAAACAAAGGTAGAAGGCGTTATATTTGGCGGATCGTGGGAGATCTTTGATCAGTTTAGAGGTACAAAGCACATAGAGTATAGTTATCTAAAAGACAAGATCTTGTTACTTGAGCCTTCTGAAGAGGTTTCAAAAACATGGTTACGTGTAAGTTTGATCGCACTTGGTGAGATCGGAATATACAACAATATAAAAGCCCTAATTATAGGAAGAGCCAGAGGAGGCGAAGAAACCCTACATTTTCTAGAAGATGCTGTCAAACAGATAGTATATAGCGATTACAAGGCCGATATTCCTATAGTTCTTAACTTTGATAGTGGGCATACTGATCCACAACTTATCGTACCCCTAGGGGGCGATAAAGTAGTTATTGATTTTGATAAAAAGAGCATAGTTTGGCAAAGAGAAATTATAAGATAGAGTTTTTAGTGACTTTTTTCAATATATTGTTTAGCTAATACGAAAAACCTCTTGGCGTTCTCAGAGATCTTATCTTTGTTTTTTATATGAGGATCATCAAGCAAGAAGCTTGTAACTTTTCCTCTGACATATGCCCTGTAACTTTTGTAGAAATAAAGAAGTTTGTAAAAGTCTTTGTCTTTGCTTAACCTGGAGTATTCTTGTTCATAGCTTTTAGCAAGGTGGGGGTAACCGTAATAGTCAAGTTCCATAGAGAGAAAACACATATCGTTAATGATATCTGAGTATCTGAACCGCTTGTTGAATTCAATGCAATCAAATACACATATATTGTTGTTAAGCAGGGCTATATGTTCGCATCGGATATCACCGTGGCCGTCACGAATAAAGCCGATAGACTCTCGTCGTTTTAGAAGGTTTTCATATTTTTCTAAAAAAGACAGGGTTTTTTCTTTTATAAAATCGTACTGAGATCTTTGAATGGTTTTGCCGATATACGGTTTGGTTTGTTCGAAGTTTTCAGAAACATTTTCTCTTAATGCTTCTAGATGGTTAAAGTCTTTCGGAATCTCAGCTTGAGTATGGAAACTATAGATTCTTCTTGCGATCTTTTTCATCAATTCTGAGGTTGCCTTGTCTAACCTGTTTATAAGTAACGCTTCTTCAGGGATCCTTTTCATTTTAACTGCATATTCTACGATGTTGGTAGTATCCCCTAGCCTTATCTTGCCGTTGACAATAGAGATTGGAATGACTCCTAGGTAGATCTTTTTACAAAGACGTCTGTTTAGTTTTACCTCTTGTTCGCAGAAAAATTTGCGTTTAGCAAGCGTGGAGTAATCTAAAAAACCGAAATTTACGGGCTTTTTGATTTTGTATACATAATCTTTGATGAGTAATACCCAAGAGGCATGGGTCTGAACCAGTTCGGCTTGGAGCTTTTCTGCTAGTTTTAGCACAAGATCTTGCATATTCTAAGGGTGTGGGTTATGTTCCAAACTCCCAAGAATTCAAGTATTTGATCTGCTCGCGTGTTAGCTTGTCGATCTTAACTCCTAGAGCTTTAAGTTTTAAAGATGCTACTTTTCTGTCGATGTCATCAGGTACCTTGTAAACTTCAGGCTTAAGTTTTTTATGGTTTTTAACTATATATTCTGCAGAGAGCGCTTGATTTGCAAACGACATATCCATAACAGAGGCAGGATGCCCTTCAGCAGAGGCTAGGTTTACCAGTCTTCCTTCAGAAAGAACATATACTCGTCTCCCATCATAAAGCGTATATTCGGTTACATTTTTGCGTATCTCTCTCTTCTTTTTACTAAGTGTCTCAAGGTCACTCAGGTTAATCTCTACGTTAAAGTGACCAGAGTTTGCTAAGACTGCGCCATCTTTTATTACCTTAAAGTGCTCTTTACGTACTACTGAGGTGTTTCCGGTGACTGTTACAATGAAGTCTGCTTTTTTGACGGCTTCTTTCATCGGCATTACCTCAAAACCATCCATTCGCGCCTCAAGTGCTCTTATGGGGTCAACTTCTGTTACTATTACGTGGGCTCCCATTCCTTTAGCGCGCATAGCAACACCTCTTCCGCACCAACCGTATCCTGCTACGACAAATGTAGAACCAGCTATTAGACGATTAGTAGCCCGAAGAATACCGTCTATTGTAGATTGCCCTGTACCATAACGGTTATCAAAAAGATGTTTTGTATAAGCATCATTAACAGCTATAATGGGGAACATAAGCACTTTTTTGGCTGCCATGGCTTTTAGACGTATTACTCCGGTTGTTGTTTCTTCCATGCCACCTAGAATTGTCTGGGCAAGCTTTTTATATTTCTTGTGAATGGTTGAGATTAGATCTGCGCCATCATCTATAACAATATTGGGTTCTTTTGAAATGATCGCTTCTAGATGCTCATAATAGGTTTTAGTATCTTCCCCCTTTATGGCGAAGACAGGAATTTTATAGTACTTTACAAGGGCAGCAGCTACATCGTCTTGGGTTGAAAGAGGGTTTGAAGCACTAAGATATACTTTTGCCCCTCCTTCTTTCAAAGTAAGCACCAGATTGGCTGTTTCGGTGGTGACATGAAGACAGGCTGAGATAACTATTCCTTTAAGAGGTTTTTCTCTTTTAAAACGTTCTCTTATTTGTCTTAGAACAGGCATGTCATAGTATGCCCATTCTATGCGGTTTTTCCCATCTCTGGCAAGGTTGATGTCTTTAATATGATAATCCATGATGTGGATTATAAAGAAACTGGTGTAGTAATACAAGTAGTACTATAATCCTTCTATGCATCTTAATAAATATCAAGAGCAGGCAAGTAAAACTGCTTTATATATGAAGCCTTTAAAGAACGCATTAAAGAACCAGAATATTCTTCCACTTATTTATACAGCGCTTGGACTAGCAGGTGAGGCAGGAGAGTTCGTAGAGAAAGTTAAAAAACTCCTTCGTAATAAAGAAGGAAAATTAACCCAAGAACAAAAAGAAGCATTAATTAAAGAGTTAGGAGATATCCTCTGGTATCTTTCTGAGAGCGCAAGACAGCTTGGGGTATCACTAGAAGAGGTAGCCAAAAGGAATATTCAAAAACTGAAAGATAGAGCAAATCGAGGGGTACTCCATAGCGAAGGAGATGAAAGATAAGTTCTTATACCTTAGTTTTATGCTTACACGCAAGAAGGCTTATAACCAACTTTTAAAAATGATAGAAAATCAGAATCTTATTCGTCACTGCATAGCTGTAGAGCATGCGATGTTGGCGTATGCTAAATATTTCAAAGTACCCGAGACTGAACATGAGCGTTGGAGGGTAGTAGGCCTTTTACATGACGCTGATTGGGAGAAATATCCCCAAGAGCACCCTAAGATAATCGCCGAATGGATGAGAGATAACGGAGCTGATGAAGAGATAATAAACGCTGTTTTGTCGCATGGTCCTTCATTTGATGAGAAACCAAAGTCGCTTATGGCTAGGGTTTTGCGGGCAGTTGATGAGTTAACCGGCCTTATAGTTGCTGTGGCATTGGTAAAAGGTAAAGACCTAAACAACGTTACGGTTGATTCAGTATTACGCAAATGGAAAGAAAAAAGTTTTGCCCGCGGAGTAGACAGAAAGTTTATTGAGGAGTCAGTTAAAGAGCTTGGGGTCTCATTAGAGGAGCATATAAAGATTGTGCTTTCAGCAATGCAATCTATTAAAGAAGAGCTTGGATTATAGTCTATTAAAACTAGATTTAGAGAGTTTCAAGGCAAGTTGTTTGTCTTTCTTCAAAAAACAAAGGTTACTAGTATATACCCCGTTAAAATCTAAATATGAGATCTCCATTTACTACTGTAGAGCCTTATGGAATAAAGGTAATCTTGCTTGATCGAGATTGCAAGATCCCTCCTGAAACAGAGGCAATGCTTCAAGCCCTATATTCGCGTTCGCATCAGAGTGTGCTTGAAAGAATACAGGAGATATCTGATGATTATGAACGTGCCCGTAATTTTATGCGCAAATTTTATATAGGATACGGTCATAAATCCATAGGAGACTGTGCATCACTTACCCTCTTCGTAGAAGGTGCTTCAATCTTAGCAGTAAAAGCCATTCAAGATTGGAGGCTCTTCTCAGGACAAGAAAGCTCTACCCGTTACATAGATTTTTCCACCCAAAAAATAGCGGTGCCCCATGATATAGATGAGAAAACAAAAAGAAAGATGCAAGAGATACAAGAAAAACTTCGCCAGTTTTATCTATCGGCAGTACCAGAGATCAGAGAGCACCTGCGTAAACTTTTTCCGCGTAAAAAAGATGAAGATAAAAATACCTATGAGCGTGCCATAAAGGCAAGAGGGTTTGATATTGCCCGGGGTTTCTTGCCTGCAGGAATGACTACTAAAACCTCTTGGCATATGAATCTGCGTCAGTTTGCTGATGAGTTGTTAGTGTTACGACACTATCCTTTGGATGAAGTAAGACAGTTGGCAGAGTCAGCTTATAAGTTACTGAGTAAAGAGTATCCTGATTCTTTTCCTAGCAAAAGATACAAACATACTGAAGAGTATTATGAAAAACTTATGAAGGATTATTATTTTAAAAGCTCTGATCTTTTAAGTGATCTCTCTTCTGACCATCGGTTTGAAGTAGTATCAGAGTCGATCAACTATAGTCTAGTGAAACGTTATCAAAAGTTACTTTCAGCACGTCCTAAAAAAACAGAGTTTCATCATTTTTTAGCAGAGGTAGGTTCTTTGCAGTTTGAATTCTTGTTAGATTATGGCTCGTTCAGAGATATCCAGCGCCATCGGGCTTTGGTACAACGGATGCCTATACTTACGCCTGAGTTTGGATTCCATCCTTGGTACATAGAGAACCTACCATCAGGGCTCCAACAAAAGGCAAAAGAGCTTATTGATTGGGTGACAAAAGAGTATGAGGCTTTAAAAGTTTCTGCAGAAGCAAAGCAGTATATGTTACCGATGGGATTTTTAGTACCATGTCGAATCACAGGAGATATTAAGGCGCTAACCTATTTTGTTGAGCTTAGGTTATCTCGGTTTGTGCACCCTACACTGGTAGAGATTGCAAGCAAGGTAGCAGAGGAGCTTACTAAAAGACTTAAAAAATACGGGTTCAAGCTTCATATTGATAAAACCCCTCATCGGTTCGATGTAAGACGCGGCTTGCAGACTATATTATTGAAGAATCAATAAACAGAATTTATATTTCAAGTATGCGTTCTTTTAAATACTACTTACGGAGATATATTACAGAACCGCCCGAATTCGAATGGAATCCTCGTATATTTCAACCTGAGGAGCTAGAGCAATTTTTCAGTTTGAGACCTTTCGTTCTGGAGCGGAAGGTCAAGCGCATTCAGATGGTACTATCTGGTGGTCAGTTACCCCCCCATTAGTGGTTGCGACAGAATTGCTACCCTATGGGAAAATTAATGTTGTTCTAGAAGGCCATCATAGAGTTAAGGCAGCAATACGGCAACGAGTTCCTTTAGAGTGTCTATATGCTACATGTAATCATCCTCAGTTTAAATATTACCTTCAACAAATGAAACTTGTACGTTTTAAGTATTTAGATTTAAAATAACCATAAAATGCCTTACTTTAAAATCATCGGGGCTGGGTCAGTTGAGCTTTCTCCCTTTAGATATTCTTCGGGGTTGATTGTAAGTGATGATGTTTATCATCTAGCCATAGATATAACTCCAAGAAACGCTTTTGGTATAGTAGATACCCTTCATGATAAATACTGTGCTTTTGCAGTTACTCACGGACATGCTGATCATTTTGATCCTGAGATTCCTTGGCGCGAAATCTACGATCATAGATTTGCTCAGTTTGGAAAAGGAAACGAAGAAAGGGTCCTTTTTGCACATGAGAGCACTATACGGTTTATGCTCAAATACAACGGTCTTTACAGAAGAGGCTTATTATCAGATCAATACGCCAAACTTACAGTGAAAGAGATAACAGTTAAGAAAAAGAAAAATACAGTTTTTATAAGCAATGGAAAACACAGAGGAAGTCTAAAGATAATTCTTCTTCGTTGTGTCGATAAATGTCTTCGGCAAAATGGGGCACCGAAAGGTAATAAAAAAGTAGATTTTTCAAAAACATATAGGTGGGGAAAGATTAAATTTCTCGTTTTTAATGCGTATCATCCGTGGAATATGCCACCTGCTCCTCCGTATATTGTTAAAAACGGTACCACCTTGGGATTTTTCTTTATAAAGCCTTTTTTAGGGATTTATCTTCCTGACTTCGATTTAACTGACGCCTTAAAACGCACTATAACCTCACTTATAAAACGGTTCTCTTTAAATTACATGATTGTAGGAATGACAAACCCAAAAGAGCTTGAAACCGACTCAGTACATGCAGGAGTCTCTGAGTTCCTAGAATATGTAGCCTGGTTAAAAGGTTCTCTAAATATCGAATTTACTACGATCTTTACCCACAGAAACCCCAATTGGGAAAGGTTTAAACCCACACGATTGGCTGATGTAAAACTTGCCACAAACGGTGAAGTTTACAGGGTTTAGACGTATAATCTGACATGAAGGTTGTTGCAACGAACAAAAGAGCTTTTTATGACTATGAGATTAAAGAGAAAGAGATCGCTGGTATAAAGCTAGAAGGACATGAGGTAAAGTCCGTAAAAAACGGTCAGATCTCTTTAAAAGGTGCTTATGTGGTTTTTTATAAAGGAGAGCCGTATCTTGTAGGAGCCCATATTCCTTTGTATCAACATGCAAATACAATAAGTAGACGTGGGTATGACCCCGAAAGGATGCGCAAGCTTCTGCTTACTAGACGTCAGATTGAGAGTTGGGCTACCAAACGTAAAGCTGCTAAACTTGTGATTGTTCCTTTACGAGTTTTGATTGATCACGGATTAGTAAAAGTAGAGCTTGCCCTGGCTAAGCCGCTTCGTAAATATGAGAAACGTACCAAGGAGAAAGAAAGACAAGAGAAACGCAAGGCAGAAAGAGAGGTTAGATTTGTAAGTTAGTGTTAGAATCTAGATATTATGCCACTTTTTCAGTTTTTCTTAGGGTCTCACCGCAGCATAAGCTGGGCAGAGCTTAGGGCAATCGGGTGGGGCAAAAGAGATGAAGACAAGAACGCCTTAAAAATAGAAAACCTCTTTGACCCTCGATATAACGATCTCTTACTAAGCAAAGACACCTTACTTATATGGACACATTTTGATGGTAAAAAAGCAGATGAAAGATTCTCCAAACAGGCAGGAAGTTTCAAGGTCGCCAGAGTACATAAGATGGTAAAAAGAAAGATACAGCCAGAAGATATACAAGATATTCTTTTAGATCGCCTTTTACCAGAAACCTCTAACAAGATCGTATTAAATTTCTACGGAGATATAGAGCCTATCTATGCTTCTTCTTTTCGTAAAGAGATAAAAAGGCTCCTTAAAGAGAAAAGATACAACATAAAAATTTTAGGAGACATGAAAAAAATAAATTACAACACTGCCACTACAACAAAAGTATTGCGCCAAAAAGGGCATGAACTAAACATAACCTATGTAAAACAGTACAACCTTAGTGTCATCTCATTGACAGAATGGGTACAAGATTACAGGCTCTGGGAAACATTAGATTTTGAACGTCCTGAGCGTGATATGAGAATAGGAATGCTTCCTTCAAAACTTGCCCGAATAATGTTAAATCTTGCCAAAATAGACAAGAATTCTGGATTTTGGGACCCTTTCGTGGGGTTAGGAACAATAATTATGCAAGGGCAACTTCTTGAGGCTTATTCGTACGGCTCAGATATAGATCAAGAGGTGTTACAAAGAGCAGAGCGCAACATTGCATGGCTTCTTAAAAGAGGATTGGTTTCAGAATTAAGATACCGATTGTTTAGGTTTGATGCACGACAAGATCCTCGTAAGCATAAGATGTTAAGAAGCATTATACGTCACGGCCGTTTTGATGCTATTGTCACTGAGGGTTATTTGGGAGAGCCACAGGTAAAACCGTTTGCTAACAAAAAACACGTAAAAAAAGCTTGGATATCTGTTGCATCGATTTATAAAGAATTTTTGAAGAATCAACTTCCCGCCTTAAACATCGGGGCAAGAGTAGTGTTATGTGTTCCTATGTATCGTTATAAAGCTGACGGGGGGTATCGGTGGTTTGTCCCTAAACTTCCGTATAATGCGAACAGATATAGAGAAATCAAATATAACACCGGAAAACTTTATTGGTACCATAAAGACACAATTATTGGAAGAAAGATAGTGATCTTAGAACGGATAAAATAACCAAAGGGTGCAGTCTAAATGGAGGTAGTACCTATTAAAGACCTTGGCCAAAACTTTTTGAAAAAAAGCCCAAAGACATCGTTGCCTCCTATAGAAGAGATTAAAAAGTCAGATCATGTTTTTCTGGTGGAGATCGGTTCAGGTACAGGAAGACTAACCTACGATGCTTTACTCCAGATAACACGTGCAACCCAAAACGTGTATTTTTTAGGAATAGAGATAGACAAGCGCATGAAACCGTATCTTGATGCGATACTCAGAGAGTTTAAAGACCATA
>WFTI01000029.1 GCA_015485585.1 Candidatus Dojkabacteria bacterium
CAGCTTTCGCGCCTTGCACCCCCTAATAATTTTGTGTATTTCCTCTAAGAATAAATAATATGGGAAAACCCCACCAGATTTTTTAATCCCCTAAAAACGTGGTGTTAAAATTTTTAATGACCACCGTCATTAAACTTCAGAACTTTCAAAATTCTACTCTACCCTACTCCCCCAAAAACTCCCTTACTACCCTAACCACATCTTCTTTGGTTTCATATGCCCTTATTATGAAGTTTTTACTCTGTGCCCCTAAGATCATCTTGCTGGTTTTTGCATAGTTATTTTTGTGGATAAGACCTAATATCTTTGTTTCATGAAGCCCTCTTTGAGGTTTGGTTAAGGCGCGTTCAATCTCCATTCCTACCCCGAAACTTGGGTTATCTAGTAGGGCTATAAGGTGTGTAGCCTGGTCCACTAAAAGAGCATCAAGTTTGTATACAAGTTCAGAGAGCTTTAGAAGATCATCTTTTGGCGGAATCTTATTGAAATATTTCTTAGTTAGTTGTTCAAAATATAGATCACGCTTTTGATTATCATGCCCTGCGTATATTACATGAGGATTATTAACGTATCCATTACATTCTTCTACTGTTTTGGCAATAATTAAAGGAAGATTTTTCACTACTCCTGATGATATAGAGGTGGAGATGTATACAAGTGGTTGCGTTGGCGTATTTTTGGCTTTGAGCATTCAAGATTATACTATTAGTATGGGATGGGAAACTCCAGCAACCGAACAACATGAGTTTCAGGGGACAGGTAATCCTCAAAACCAGAATGAATTAACGCCCCGCTACTTTAGATCATTAAACCGACGTGAGGCATTAACGTTGTTGTTGGGATCGGGATTATTTTTTCTAAGCCTATTGGGTACCCAACGAGCGGTAGCTATGTGGCGACCAGAGTTACCTGATCGTGATCTGTTAATTATAGAACTTTTTAAACTAACTTCGCGACACCCTGCTCTACTTAGACCTCATCTTACTCCTATACCTAATGTTTTGGGAAAAAGTGGTGATCACCGTGTACCCACACTCGTAATGGGAGAATCCCATAAAGCCAATTTTCCACCTTATTCTGAGGTTCGAGATGCTTTGTTAGGAATAGTAGAAAGAGGGGGCAATATCCTATCGTTTATTGAGAACATTCCGCCCGAGTATTTATTAGCTAATTTCCAACTTGTAGGAGAGATAGCCTTTTTTGAAGAGAATAAGGGCTTCGTGATGTTTATACCTTCACCTCAGATTTCTTTTCCTACTCAGTATTTAAATACTATGCATTTGGCACACAATGTGTGGAATAGATTGAGAGAAAGAAGAAGGGGAATGACAGAAGAAGGACAGTATACAATGGTTTTTGGTGATATCAATATTCTAGGAGATTCTGAATTTTTGATAGTGAATAAAGTTGCAGATGCAATTGGCGGAGGACGTGAAGTTGTCATAGCATATTTTCTATTGGCAAGGTCTCTTCTAGATAGATATGAAAAGACAAAAAACAGGATCTATTTGTTGGGGTTAAGTATTATATTAGGACGGTTGGCAGACTATTTGATTTATACACTAAAGGGTGCTTTACAAAATGAGTTTGATCCTCCTATTGAGAACCCGTATGCAGAAAGAGTAATGAAGACTCTCTTAGGTAGGTTACCCCTTACGACCGTACAAAGGTGGGCGAAAGAGATTTTTGACCTTAGAGAAATTTTATGGGTTATCAAAATAAAAGAAGCTTTTACGTCTTTGCATGGCACCCCTGATTTGTTGACATTGCACGTAGGATTAGGCCATTTAATGTTAGACCTTGATACTGATCTTTCACAGCAGACCTTTAATGCTTTGGTTCAGCTTTCTACTGATCTGTTAGAGATAGACCCAGCTTTATTAGAAGTTAATAGAAAGGAGATTAATGTAGGAGGAAGACGGTTTGTCTTAAATCAGCTAACAGACTGGGTGTCTTTAACATTATTACCTGACGGACGGGCTATGTTGGTATGTCGAAGATCTAAATTTATATCTGACGCATTTGAAACGGCAAAACGAAAGGTTGCTCTACGGAGAAAATCATTGACATAGGACGGGAACCTTTTATCAACTAGTAAAAACCCTTATAGTTTATACTATACTATTAGTAATGGAAATAAAAACTACGGCTTTTCAAGACACAGGCGTATCTAATTGAACTCCAACTAGATCAGAAAATAGTAGCGAGGGCTTATGTGTGTGTAATCCGTAATAAACTTCACCGAAGACCTTATGCTTTATTAGAGGATGTTTTCGTAGACGAAAAGTACCGAGGTAGAGGAATAGGTAAAATGATAGGGAAGAAGGCAATCTCTTTAGCAAAGGAGCTTGGTTGTTATAAAATCATCGCTACTTCTCGTTTTCCCCGCGAATCAGTCCACCGTTTTTATGAAAGTTTGGGATTTAAGAAGTGGGGGTATGAGTTTAGAAAGGAGTTAAAGGCTGGGGTCTTAAAGTGATATATTCCACTCTTCTACAGGTACCTGAATCTCGATTGTATCCTCGTTAAAAGCTCTAATATCTCCGCTTCCTTCTTTTATAATGGCTAAAATGGATGGTGTTTTTAGGAGTTGGGGCATGTTAGAATTTTTCATGTTCGATATTATAACTAAGCCCCCTTCTTCTCGTTTAGATAATTATGAAAGTTTGAATAATCTTGCAAGATCATCGTATGCCTCCAAAGGGGTTTTATAATTTTCAAAACTTCGTTTGACCACCTAATAGTTGTGTGTTAATATCATCGTATGATTTTTGGTAAAGAGTTTAAAACAGATCAATATTGGAAGCCTATCCAGGGTATTGTAAAAGCCTCTAAAGTAAAAAGTGTTTATTTTTCTCCTACTGTTTTACGGGCCGTGAAAGGTTATACGTTAACTGATCTGTCATCGTTTCCTGGTTTGGCGGTGATACATAAGGATGATGCTCATCAACTTCCTTTTGAGATAAGAGAAAGCATAATAAAACGAAAACTAGTGCCCTTATATGCTAATCCAGTTTTTGTAGTGTTTAAAAGAAAATATCCTAAGCTGATAGATATGTTTATTTATCCAAAAGTAAGATATGATCCTGGACATTTAAATTCTTTCTGGGAACGTATCTCTCAACCTCAACATGAGCACGTTGTTTCGGTCCTAGAAAGAAATCAATGTAAACCTGCTGTGTATGTAGGGAATAACATGGTATTAACTGTATACAGGAAGAAATATAAGATGTATGTGAGGGGTGATGATATATCACTTTCCCCTCACATTATTATTGATGGAGAATGGGAGTCCTGGATATTTGAGGTATTATCTAAAATTGTTCAACCTGGATGGGTTATTTTCGATGTAGGAGCTCATTTTGGTGATTACACTTTACCTTTTGCCGATTGGGTTAAAGAAGAAGGGAGAGTCTTTAGTTTTGAAGCCAATCCTCTGTCGGCCCAACTGCTTTCTTTTAATATAGACATAAATGGTTACAGTTCTCGTGTGAAGGTTTTTCAACTCGCTGTGTGGGACAAAAAAGAAACTTTGGAATTCGCCGAAATAAAATGGTGGACAGGGAGTAGTAAGGCAGCAGATTTTGGCACCGGCACTCTAGATGTAAAAAAATTTACTGTTAACACTATAACAGTTGATGAAATTGTTGAAGAAGAAGGGTTAGAACGGCTTGATCTCATTAAAATGGATATAGAAGGAGCTGAACCTCGAGCAATCAATGGGGCTTCGAAAACAATCACACGTTTTTTACCTCTTTTGGTACTAGAGATTGGTATCGGTAGAGAATCTATGTTAGATATGCTGCGAAGTTTGGTAGAGAGGGGTTATCAGATATACCTTATAGGGGAAAATAGAAAGTTGCACCCGTTAGCTCTCAAAGTAATAGACAAGGGTTTTACCCGAGAAATTTTTGATGTTTTGTGTGTTCCTAAACAGAAAATTGATCTTGTTCCCAAAGATCTTATCTTAGAATCTTATTAACTATTTTTTTGAATTCTTGGACATAGTTTTTGAGTGAATATTTTTTTATGATTCTCTTTCTGGTTTTGTTATTTATCGTATATTGAGAACTACCTTTCACAAAGACATTAACCAGTACCTTTAACCAATCTCTTGAAGACAAAGGATTGATAAAATAGTCATCATTTGCGGGAAACAGCTCTCTGTGGGGAGGTATGTCACTTAAAGCTATACGTTGTGTACCCGCAAAAATACCTTCTATTGCCCCTAAACCAAATCCTTCAGATAAGGATGGAAAGACAGTCAAATTGGCGTGTCGATATAGTTGGGCAAGTTGGGTTGTGCTCAAATTACCTTCAAAATGGACTAAACGTCCTTCTTGTTGAAGATATTCTATGATCGGTTTTATTTTTTCGTATCCCCAACCCCATTTCCCTACTAGGACGAGAGCTACATCCCTATGATCTGGATATTCTTCTACAAACTTTTTAAAGGCTTTTAATAGTGTTCGATGATTTTTACGAGGTTGTATGGTTGATACGTATAGTATATATCGTTTTATTGTCAGTCTACGGGAATTTTTTACGGTTCCTTTTAGAGATCTGTTTAGGGATCTTAGAATGTCTTGAGCTGTAGTTTTTTGTCTGGTAGCAATTTCGAATATAGGATCTATGGGATTATACAAGAGAAAAACTCTATCTTTCAGCTGTGGGAAATAGTAAAGCAGCCTTTCTTGAGTATATCTACTGATACAGAGAAAATAAATAGATGGATTTGGGATATTTTTAGCGATAGTCTGATATTTGAAGGTGATGTATCTGGGATCTGTTATAGTTTCTGGATAATCAAGAGGTATCAGATCATGTGTCTTTAAGAGAATGGGGGTATTATCGTCAGCCTCTACTATTCTTGTTTCAGGGAAGTGGATAACGTCATATCGCCCTTGTGTTATAAGTTTCATTCGTTTCCCTTTGTGTCTTGTTATATGGGCATAGCTAGTGTTTCCTATAACGAATTTAAGCTTACGTAATGATTCTCCGAATTGTTCTATCATTTCAGATGGGAAAAAGGCCTGTATGACGGAATATTTATATAGATCATCTATGTCCATTAAAGAGATAGAATTTTGAAGCATAATACGGAGTCTATTAATAAAAGTTCTTATTCGTCTAAGTTTATGAGGGCCGGGATCCCATATTATTTGATGAACAAGTAAGGAGTTCTGTAGGTTATTAAAACTGCCCCTTTTAAAGAGCTTGTTCTGTGGAAAAAATGTTAAGGGATAAACCAAACCGCTTATTTGATAGTTAGTATAAGTTAGAAGCCCCATAAGTGATGTTCTATTAACATTTGCAATACCAGTTAAAGCACCCCATGTCTTTAGATTAGATTCGCCTAAATCCCACAATATTTTCAGGGTCATGATGCAATTATACACGAAGTTGTATATACTAGTATAGGAATGGAGAGAAAGAGTGAGGAATACCGGGTCTTATTAGATCTCTCATACTGTTTTGCCGAATTGTCTGGTATGGCGGTGGATACCTTCAATATCTGGAGAGTTTTTACACAACATGAGAAAATCGTGCCATTACCTATGATATGGGATACTAAAGCAGGAGTAAATCCTTTCATCTATAAATTACCAAAGTTTCTTTGGAGATATTATATAGGTAATCTGGGAGCCCCTCTAAAAGCAAAAAGTTCAAAGTTTATTAAGCTAATGAGTTTTTTGCATCTTATACTGTTAACTTTTAACATTGAACCAGTTGCATTGCCTTTAAATAAAAGTCAAAAACGCGAGCTGTTTTATCGGTTTTTTAGTAAGGTTTTAAAAAGTCCGCAAGAACATTTATATCTAGATCAAACCTGGTTTGTTGTTAATCCCCCTGCCAATATTTATTACGAGGCAGCCAAATTAAAAGTAGTACGAATGTTTGAAAGAATGTTTAAAATATATGCAAGACGCCATATAGAATTAGATGTGGATTTTGCGTTATACCAATATCCCCGTTTCCTGCGAGTAAAAAATAAATATAGAAGTCCAAAGATCATTATTAAGGTTCATGATCTATATCCGATATTTATGGAAGAAGCCGTTCCAGAGGGATCAAGAACTGCACAGACTAGGGAGTATGCATTGAAGAAGATAGCTAAAGAAAAGTGGGATGTTTATATCGTAACACCTACTCAATATACAGCCTCCAGGTTAATACAATATGAAC
>WFTI01000030.1 GCA_015485585.1 Candidatus Dojkabacteria bacterium
CCCCATTATTGGTAAAGCGAATGAACATGGGTATCTTGCCAGAGATAATGTATGCAAATATAGCACGAAACCTAGGGATTAAACTTGCTGTTCCGAACTTTGAAGAGGTTGATCAGAAGAAGCTTGATGAGCTCCTTACTCGCGTAGACCGTTTTGTATTAGGAAAACAGGAGCTTTGGGATGGACGTACGGGACGTAAACTTGATAATGTTGTAACTGTAGGATATAAATACCTTCTTAGACTTAAACATTTAGCTGATGACAAGATGGCTGCAAGAGCAACAGGTCCTTACTCAGTGGTTACGATGCAGCCCGTAGGTGGTAAGAAACATATGGGAGGTCAACGGTTCGGAGAAATGGAAGTGTGGGTTCTTGAGGCGCATAACGCGCCATATACTTTGCAAGAGATGTTAACCATTAAATCAGATGATGTACAGGGTCGTAATGCTGCATATAAGGCTATTCTCAATGGAGAGAAGATTGAGCTTCGCAATATACCTGAGACATTCTATGTGCTTCTTCGAGAACTTAATGCTCTTGGAATAAAAGTAGAAGTAAAACGTGAAAAGATTAAAGATAATATAATTTAAACCTACATAGAACAATGCCTAAAGAGAAGATCAAATATCTTAAGTTTTTATTGGCTTCACCTTCTGATATTCTCAACTGGTCGTATGGTGAGGTATTAACACCTGAGACTATCCATTACCGTACTCAACGTGCCGAGATGGGAGGACTGATGTGTGAACGTATATTTGGACCAACCCGTGATTATGAATGTTACTGTGGTAAGTACAGAGGACTACGTTTTAAAGGAATCATCTGTGATAAATGTGGGGTTGAGGTAACTAGCAGTAAGGTACGACGTCAACGTATGGGACACATTCGTCTTGCTGCTCCTATCGTGCATCTTTGGTATGCTTATGGTACTCCTAACAAGTTAGCGATCTTGCTTGATATTCCTTACAAAAAGCTGATGGGAATTATTTACTACACGTTGTATGTTGTTACCAAAGTTGACGAAGACAAACGCCCTGAGGTACTTTCTCGTATTAAAGAACTAGAAAAGCAAGAGTTAGAAAAGATAAAAGAAGAGTTTAAAGAAGAGAAGGTGCGGTTAGAGGCACAAGTTGAAGAGTTGAAAGAGAAGATAAAGAAGGTCAAAAAGCCATCAGAAGGTATAGAGCTTCAAAATCAGCTTATTAAACTTAAGGCAAAGCTTGCAAACCTTAACAGTGAGCAGCACGAAAAGATAGAAGAAGCAAAGAACTATTATCAACGTCTTTACAAAACAGCTGAAACATTACAATACAAGACTGTGCTTACCGAGGAACTTTATCGTGACTTTTTAGACAATGATCTTATGTTCTTTGAAGCAATGATGGGGGCCGAAGCAATACGTAAACTGTTGCAAGATATCGATGTTGAAAAGGAGATTATAAATCTTCGTGAACGATTTAATAAAGCTTCTTCACTTGAGCGTCAGCTTATTGAGCGAAAGTTAAAGTATTTAGAGGGAGTTTATAAAAACGGCCTCAAATTAGAGTGGATGGTGATGGATGTTTTACCTGTCTTACCCGCAGGACTCCGCCCGATTATTATGTTGCCAGGCGGTAGGTTTGCAACCTCAGATCTAAACGACCTTTATCGTAGGGTAATGATAAGAAACAACCGTCTTAAGAAATTGATGGAGATAGGAGCTCCTGAGATTATTCTGCGAAACGAGAAGCGTATGCTTCAAGAGGCAGTAGATGCCCTTTTTGATAACCAGCATCGCCCGATGCGCCCTGTAACTACTCGAGGAGGTATTCCTCTTAAATCACTTGCTGAAACCTTACGTGGTAAAAAAGGAAGGTTCAGAAGAAATCTCCTTGGTAAACGTGTAGATTATTCGGGTCGTGCCGTTATTATTCCAAGCACAGTACTTGGACTTAATGAAGTGGGTTTGCCAAAAGATCTTGCATTAGAGATCTTTAAACCTTTTGTGATACGTAAGCTTATTGAACAGGGTAAGGTAACAAGTATTAGTGAAGCCCGCGAGCTTGTAGAGATTAGACACAGTAGCGTATATGAGGCATTAGAAGAGGTAATTAAAGATCGTGTGGTACTTCTAAACCGTGCACCTTCGCTTCATAAGTACAGTATTCAGGCGTTTTATCCGAAACTTGTTGAGGGGAGTGCAATCCGTATTAATCAGATCATTACTGACGGTTTTAACGCAGACTTTGATGGAGACACTATGGCGGTTTTTGCAGTGTTGACCGATGAGGCATTAAAAGAGGCAAAAGAACGTATGCTTCCTGTACATAACCTGATTAAAGCAGCTAGCGGTGAGCCTGTAGTTACTTTTGGTGGTGATCTTGTTGTAGGTATCTACCATCTGACCTATATGGAAGAGGTTAATGAGAAAGAAACAAAGCAGATTCCTCGTTTTGGAGACCCAGATGAGGTCGTAGGAGCATATGATCTTGGGGTTGTAGGGTTGCAAGATCCGGTATATATAGTAGTTAACGGAAAGAGTATAATTACTTCTCCAGGGCGTGTGATATTTAACCAGATACTTCCTGAAGATTTTGAATATATAAACGAAACGATTAATAAGAAACGTCTGAACCAGATATTGCGTGAGGTTATGTTAAATTACCCCAAAGAGGTAGTACAGAGGGTGCTAGAACGAATGCGTACTGTAGCTTTTCATTTTGCTACCCAGTCAGGTTTTACCCTTAATGCTCAAGATTTCGTAAAAATAAAAGAGGTTGAGAAGAAGGTTCAAGAGTTAAAAGAAAAAACCGCTTTGATCCATCAACAATATGAGCAAGGGTTTCTTACCAAAGAGCAGCGTGATTCAGCAGTTACTGATCTCTGGTCAGATGCCATGAATGAATTAGCTGATATGGTGTGGAATGCTGTAGACGATAAAAATCCTCTAAAGAATCAGGTTATCAGTGGAGCAAAAGGAAGTAAACTTCAGTTGATGCAGATTCTTGGTGTCATTGGGATTGTAAATGATATATCAGGTATGCCTGTTCCTTACCCAATACTTGGTTCTTATGCCCATGGGATTAATCCAATGGAATATGTGATCGCTGCCAAAGGAGGTCGTAAAGGAATGCTTGATACTGCGTTGAATACCCGAAAGGCCGGTTACCTTACCCGTAAACTTGTTGAGGTGACCCAAGCAGTGATTACCCGTTATGAAGATTGTGGTTATGATGGTGACGGAATCGCCATTCGTCGCGATCAGGCTCGTGAGTTAAGCTTTGGTAACCGTCTTATCGGAAGAACTGTAACTAAGGATGTAATAGATCCACGTACCAAGAAGGTATTAGTCAAGAAAGGAGAGATGATCGATGTAAAAACAGCCAAGAAGATTGAGAATATTCCTCAGATTAAAGAGGTATGGGTCAGATCACCGATTACATGTCAAGGTTATGCAGGAATATGTGTGAAATGTTACGGTTATGATCTCGGTAAATATAAGCCTGTACAGCTTGGTTCTGCTGTAGGGGTTTTGGCAGCCCAATCAGTAAGTGAACCAGCGACACAGCTTACTCTACGTACATTCCATGGTGGAGGTGTGGGTAGAGATATCACATCAGGATTACCGCTCCTTACTGAATATCTTGAGATGAGGTCACCTAAAAACCCAGCAGTTCTTTCTCCAGTAAAAGGGGTAGTAAGTATAAGAGATGGTAAGGTTTTTGTAAGCGGGGTAAAGACAGTGAAGACATACTACATTATCGATGATATATACGAACTTAAGGTACAAGACCAAGAAGAGGTGAAAAAAGGACAGGTACTTATGGTAAGTAAGGTAACCAACCAAGAGATTAAGGCACCTTTTGCGGGTAAAGTACGTATTGAAGGAAAGGTTCTATTTGTTGAAGGAAGTGTAGAGGTTGTATTACCAGTTAAGGTGCCTGAGGGGCAAGAGCTTATCGTGAAAGATGGTCAAGAGGTTGAACCAGGAGATGCCCTAACAAGTGGTAGGGTTGATATTAAGCAGCTTGCTCAATATAAACCACATCAATATGTTCAGGAGTTCTTATTAGATAGACTGCAGGAGATTTTTGCTGACTTCCATATTGAGGTACAAGATATACACTTTGAGGTAATAATAAGACAGCTTGCAAGCCTTGCTAAGATCATTCATCCGGGTGATACGGGTTATATTACGGGATCATTGCGTGACCGACATCTCTTACGTGTTCGCAATCAGCTTCTTGAGAAAGAAGGAAAGACAAAAGTGGTATACCAACCGGTCATGATGGGGCTTACTGCTCTTGCCTTAAACGTAGACAGCGTATTAGCTGCTGCTTCATTCCAAGAACAACCAAGGGTGCTTACCGAAGCTGCATTACTTGGTAAGACTGATTATCTAAGGGGACTTAAAGAGAATGTAATCATAGGACACATAATACCGTTAAATGAGCATGCTATAATACCTGACGTGACTAAATTAGATGAAATGTACGAGTAATGCCGACATTTAACCAATTAGTACGCAAAGGAAGAAAACCAAAACACAAAGACAAGCCCAAAAGGCCTGCATTGGCGTTTGCGTTAAATAAGCTCAAAAACAAGAAGGTATTCTATTATTCACCTTTTAAGAAGGGAGTGTGTACAAAGGTATACATTATGGCTCCTAAAAAACCCAACTCAGCTCAGCGTAAGGTAGCTAAGGTGCGTTTATCAAATGGGGCACATATCATTGCCTATATTCCTGGAGAAGGACACAACCTTCAAGAGCACTCAGTCGTTTTAGTACGGGGAGCCCGACGTCGAGACCTTGTCGGTGTGCGTTACGCTATTGTGCGTGGTGTATATGATGCAGGAGGAGTAGAAGGTAGACGTACAGCAAGGTCTAAATATGGTACACCTAAACCCGAAGATGAATAATATGAGAAAAAAGTCTTATGCGAGGTAAAAGGGCACCTATACGAAAATTGCCGAAAGACCCAAAGTATGGATCTGAGATAGTTACTAAGGTTATTAACTATGTTATGCGCAACGGAAAAAAGAAGCTTGCAATGCGGATTGTATATAAAGCCATGAAAGAGGCTGCTAAAATGGTCAAGAGTGATAATCCTCTTGAGGTACTGTTACAAGCAATCGCAAACGTTACTCCGTCAGTTGAGGTGCGCCCAAGACGTATAGGAGGAGCTAATTATCTTATTCCTGTACCTGTTGATGAAAGAAGAGGGCTTATTCTTGCGGTGCGATGGCTTACCCAGATCCCACGTGAAAAAAGGCGTCAGGTAGGAAAACCATATTGGCAGATCCTTGCTGAAGAGATAGCAAATGCTTATCAGAACACAGGTGATGCTGTAAGGCAAAAACAGCTGGTTGAGAAGATGGCAGAAGCTAACAAGGCCTTTGCTCAGTATAGATATTAGATAATTCTTTAATATAGTGCGATGCCGATAAAGCTTAAGGCAACAAAACGAAGCCTAAAGGGTAAGAAGGTGAAAAAACTTCGCCGAAAAAAGATTATTCCTGGAGCAATTACTCGTTACAAGAAAAAAACTCTTCTTATTCAGGCTCCTTTAAGTGAGGTAGTAAAACTTAAAAAAGCTTCTAGTACTGATCTTATAGAGGTAGAGGTTGAGGGGGATAAAACATACAAGACTCTGTTAACCGAGCTTACGTATGACCATATAACTGATGAGATACTCTCATTTAATCTAACTGAGATTACCCCTGAATCTACAATTAAGGTTTTGGTACCTGTGAAGATTGTAGGAGAACCTATAGCTGTAAAACAAGGTAAAGGAGTGCTTGTTGTCTCAAAACCTGCAGTTAAGTTAGTTCTTAATCTTAACACCCTGATTCAAGAGATAGAGGTTGATGTAACATCTTTAGCAGAGGTTGGAGACACAATCGATGTTTCACAGGTTCTTGAAGGTCTACCTGAGGGGGTCAAATTAGCAAGTTATAATGAGATTAACGATGCTATAGCTACCATAGTGCCACCGCAAAAGACAATAGAAGAAGAGCAGCAAGAAGAACAGGCACTTGAAGAGCAAGAAGTTAGTGAGGAACCCTCCGCTGAAGAGGCTCAAGTAGAAGAAGCGCCCAAAGAAGAGGGTGCAGAGAAGACTCAAGAATCAGAGTAAAGGGGAAGTGATACTTTAGTTTGATAAAATATCCTAATGTACAAGCCTGTTTATACTTTCAGGTACGGTGAACTAGCCCTCAAGAAAAAACAACGTACTTACTGGGAGTTTATTCTAAAGAACAATATATTGGCTGCTTTAAAACTGCGGGGTATTGATACCTCATCTTTTTCGATAATTTTTAATCAGAAACGGGGTTTTATAGTGCTTCCTCCTGAAGAGATTACAGAAGATGTTAAGAAAGCGATAGAAGATACCCTGGCAAAGACTCCGGGTGTTACGTGGTGGGGAGAACTTTTATATGTTGGAACACCTCAAGATCCTTGGGAGCAGATCGAAAACAACATAAAAAAAATATTTGATAACTACGGATATCCTTTAGAGATAGATGTTAGGCGTTATGTAGCCTCCGAAAAACTGTCTACTATGTTTGTCAAACGAAGACTTTGGGGTCTAGAAGAAGCTATACCTACCCGTTCAGATAAAAAGGCTATAATCAGCCTTGATAATGATATCTCGGTTATATATGTTTCCCCTGGTGTGGGTGGTTTACCTGTAAGCAGCGTAGGAAAAGGAATCATCTTATTCTCAGGTGGTATCGATAGCCCGGTAGCAAGCTTCTTAGCATTTAAAAGGGGCATCAGAGCAGATCTTTTGCATTTTCATCCACCTGGGCTAGATGTAAAAGAGAGTAAGATATATAGACTTTTTAGAATTCTGAAACAGTATAATCCGTATCTTAAGCTTTATACTACTTACTCTGAGCAGCTTGTTCATTTGGTAAATAGTAAGAAGATCTATAATCCTATCGTATTTTATCGACGTCTTATTCTGCGGGTAGCGATGCTTTTGCTTTTTAGAACCTATAAGCAGGGTTTCATTATTACAGGAGACAGCCTTGGGCAGGTGGCATCTCAAACCTTCTCTAATCTTGTAGCTCAAAGCTCAGTCGTGTGTGAAGAAAAAGTGGCAGAGAAGGTACTGATCGTTAGACCATTAGCAGGGTTTGACAAGCAAGAGATAACAGAGCTAGCCAGAAAAGTCGGTACTTATGAAGAGAGTATCAAAGAATACAAAGACTGCTGTGACATGCTATCACGAGGAGCTAAGACCATTACGAATTTAGAACGTATGCAAATCCAAGAAAAAGAAGTAAATGTAGAAACCCTGATTAACGAAGCCTTAGATAATCTTTCTATATTTACAGAGTGATAAGGGATTTGATTAATAAGATAAGAGAGTTTTTTGTAGGACCTACTCCTAATTTTAAACAGTTTGAATATAGGTTTCTTAGGCTGTATTCAGAGCTTCTTACTTGTAAGAAAACAAAAAATGAGGCTTTAAAGTATGAGCTTCTTATAAGATTTGAGGGATTGTTGCTTCAGTTTCTTAAGGCTTTAGGAATACGGGGTTTAAGCCTTAGATCAGCGCTTGAAACAGATGAAGCAGGGGTTCTTTTCGGTAAAGATCGTGAATTTTTAGTAAAACTGGCTTCCTATGCTTATAAATATCGCGTTGATCGAAAGAACCCTCCTTTGGTTAAAATTGATGATATCATTAAAGGAGTAGAAATTGTACGTAAGTTATGGAAAGATAAGATAAAATGAGTGATCTTGTAAACGACCTTATTCCAAGCCGTTTTAGAATAACAGAAGATGAGCTAAGAAGTCTAGAAAAGTTTTTAAAAAATGCTCGTAAAGTAGCAGTAATAACCCATATCTCAGCTGATTCTGATGCGTTCGGGAGCGCAACCGCGCTTGCCATGTTACTCTCGTTAAATTATCAGATAGATGTCCGATATATAACCGAAGATTCTTTAGATGGTGAGTGGCTTTCGTTGATAGGCACAAAGAGTAAATGGAGTGAGATAATTAGTTTCGTTCCTTCCCTTTTAGAGGGGTTAGAAGAGTATTCTCCTTCTCATATCATAGCGGTAGATATAAATCACTATCATAGATTAACCTCACGCAAAGATACCATAGATAGTTTAAAGTTATATTTTGCA
>WFTI01000031.1 GCA_015485585.1 Candidatus Dojkabacteria bacterium
ATATATATAGAACTCTAAACATGTTAGGCATAAATTTTATCATAGTAAAATATGAAGATTTCTACTTCAAATACGAAAAAACAGCTAAGAGGATAGCCGATTTTTTAAGTCTAGACCATATCCCCACTCCAGAAGAATTTCTATCCCATCCTCTTCACTCACTAGGAGGCAATGTAAGTGCTATGATCAAGGGGGATAAAGAACTTAAAACAGAACAAATTGAGCAGCAAAAAGGAATCAATAAACAGATAATGCTCGGGTTCAACTTTACACCAGAATACATGAAAGCGCCATGGGGTACCTTTGAAGATCTTAGATGGACTAAGACATTAAAAGAAGAGGATATTAATATCATTTTAACTACTCCAGACCTTATAGATATAGCAGCGTTATATGGATACGACATCGGAGAATTACTAAAGAAGTACTATAAACACAATAGATCATAACCCCCCTACCTAAACACCCTCAAAAATACTATCTTGAGCGTTTGCAGAGGAGAACGAATGAATCGTTTGAAATTACGCCAACTAATTGACACCAGTATCCACTGCAATTTAAAATAAAAACGGTTATGAGCATACACCCTTTTGTATAACGAAGCCTCTTTAAGCAGACTTTCAAACTCTTTCTGATCTTCTACTCCTTTTATGTACAATGTATTCCACCATAATGCCTTAGACATAATCTTCTTAATATGCTTTTTTCTAGAGAAAAGGTCCTCTTTTGTAAAAGTAGGCACAAAAGGAAAATACCTGCCGTCTATGTTTATCTCTAAGGCAACTTTAGACCACTCTTTAAGGTCATATAATTTTTTCTTTCTAGCAAACTCTAACAACGGGAAAAAGGCGTCTTCTGCTGATATATTTCTGAAGAAGGGTTGGTAGAGTCCCTCTTTGACAACCTTTTCTAATTCATCAATAAAAAGTTTAAGAACCTCCTTAGTCAAAGAAAAAATATCGTCCCATATAGGATTATTTTTTTCATCTAATCTCAAAAATCTACCATGAGGGGCAGAAAAAACAAACTCCACAACAGGTAGATACTCCATTATTGCTAGTCTTAGATTAGTGTTCGTTGTAGGGTTAAAAGCAAACGTTTCTGCCCTTTCTAAAACCGACCTAGGAGTAGAATCTCTCAACCCAACATATAAAAACCTTGTGGAAGGGAGCTTCCCTACTAACTTTTCTAAATAATACATAACAGTTCCCCCCCAGCCAAGGTCAAAAATAGCTTTTTGAAGGTTATTATCTAGCAATCCTATCCGTTGAACATAGTTCTTGTACCGAAACGCCAAAGTTGAAAGTTTGTTAATCCCCTCTTCTAGGGAATTAATCTTTGAGCCTGTCCACTTCGAAAGGATTTTTAAAACATCCTTCTCTTGTTTCAACGTAAATCTTACATCTATCTGTCGCAAAATATCGTATATGGTTTTTTCGCTTTCATCTTTAAAAACCGCGGAATATAAACGCATAGCATCGCGAGAGATCGGGAGATATACAGCTTTTGATATAGAATCCAGTTTTAACATTTGCCACAACCTATAAAGAACGTAACCATCACGACTACAAAAATAGATGTTGCTAATAGAAGCCTCTTCTGCTTTTGTCTTGATCCAATAAAGTAAAGGAAAATATAATTGGAGGAGCTTCTCTCTTAAAAATTTTTGCCAGTACTTACGATTTATTCTTTCAAAAACTGTATAAATCTCTGTAAACTCCATGGATTATTATACGAGGTTATTCATAATTATGCTATAATTCCCTTGCGGGGTGGAGCAATTGGCAGCTCGCCAGGCCCATAACCTGGAGGTTGCCGGTTCGAGTCCGGCCCCCGCAAGGATGATTTAACACAGGCCGATCTTGCAATCGATATTCCCCGTGCAACACCATCCACCGCCCCCAGTCCCCCCACCTTCTTTGTTATACTTAAGTATGTTCTAATTTTCTAACATTAATCCCATGCTCCCCCTATTCAAGAACAAACACCAAAGCAGGCGGATTGCAGATGCTAAACAAATACTCTCACATTTCGGTCTTGACAAAAATATAGAAATCATAAAACGAGAGCGTGTCAAAACCGCTATCCTTATCTTCTCTAACTCCTTGAAAGAAGAGATTGTAAAAAGATTAAACCCAAAGCAGATTAAAATAGGTAGTGGAGATACCCTACTTTTCTCCAAATCTCACATAATTATCCGCAGCGGATTCGGAATCGGTGCTCCAATTACTGCCATTGTAGTTGAAGAATTAATAACAATGGGAATAGAAAGAATATTTATCGTAGGTACTGCAGGGACTCTAGACCCTACCCTAAAAATTGGCGAGTACGTAATATGTACAGGAGCCTACAGAGATGAGGGGACTTCTTACCACTATTATCCCCCAACGCCCACTCTGATGCCTGCTCCCAAAAAAGGTATTCGTGAGTTAAAAAGATTCTTAAGACACTTGGTATTAAATATACCTTAGGTTATTCTTGGACAACCGATGCTCCATATATGGAAACTGTAGATGAAATCCACTACTACCGCTCCCAAGGGGTAAAAACCGTAGAAATGGAGGCTTCACTTCTTTTTACTATGTCTAAGGTATTCAACATTATTACCGGAGCGGTCTTTGTGATAAGTGACATATTAGATCCCCAAAAAGGCCACCAACTAGGATTCATACAAACAACCGAATATCTGTTTAGGGTTATAGAAGGGTTTGTGGGGGAGATAAAGGTAGAAACTATGTTAACTTTGTACCGAGTTTGCTCCACCGTTGTCTACTGTCGGTGTTGTAGAGGAAGGTGCCCTATGGGTCAAAGTACCACGAGAGTTCTTTCGATACGCATTATAAAGAATACGTAACGCTTTTTTCAGTTGTTCTACATTATACTTAAGCCTTTTTACTTCATCACTATCTTGCTCGGATCTACGTGAACGCAGCACCAAGATGCCACCGAATACAAATATCACTAATAAGGCGACAATTACAATATGAACAATACTTATAGGATACCCAAATATTACAAATAGTGGGGTCTTATCTTCTTCAGTACCTACCTTCTTACTCACCGACTCTATTAATGGATCTAAAATAGGCCCATAATACGAAGGATTAATCTCTTTTAATGCTTCTAACTGTTTAACAGCCCATCTATAATATCCTTTCTCTAGATAATCTATTGTTTTTATAAGCTCAGTGGTTGCAGATGAATCATTGTAGGTGATCCCTTTCTCCTCTAATAACTTAAGTACTGCTTCTTTATCAATTCCAGCATATAGCCCTCCGCTTATATCTGATTTTGTGCTCCCGGTTATAGTAAGGGCGACTACACCATCAAGTACACCATCATTTCCTATAAGTGGACCACCTGAATTTCCCGGTACTATCGATGCATCAAAAAGAATAAATCTAAACCTCTTGTTGAGACTTTCTCGAATATTTGTAATATTTCCTGATGTGATGTTCGGTAACGCATAAGAGGGGTCAAACAGTGCTCCCGTCAAATTCTCTAATTTACCCGGAAAACCTACAGCATATACTCTCTTTCCAAAAAACGGAGGAGTCTTTTCTATATAAACCGGAATCAACCCTGGATTTGCTTCTAGTTTCCCTAAAGCAAGATCAGGTTCTTCAGGTTCTGGGTAGTCAGGATAAAGGATCTTGGTGGGATCTAAACTCTTTATCAACTCGACACGTGGAAGACCTGAGGTAAGTTGCACACCTGTACTGGTTAGCTCCCACTTAGCGTAAGTACCGTCTGTTGATGCATATATATCTGTGTTGCTTCTTGTTAGATATTCCTGCGGAGCGAATGCAACGGCTTTTAGTAATGTTTGCAGGGCAAGTAAGGTATATGTTTGGGTTATTTCTAAGGAACCTGTATAACCATATCCTCCATACGAGTAGCTGTATCCCGCAAGCGCAGTAACTATATCTTTGACTAATCCACCGTCAATATCGCTTGGAGGCAAAGCCCCCTGACTTAAAAGATTAGATGCTATTGTAATAACGTCATTTAAGACCAATAATGGTACACCTCCCATTACATGAGCGTTGCTCACAATATATCCTTCTTCATTAATTACAAAGCCACTTCCATAACTAAAAGAACATATGTCGTAGGTTTTTCCAGTTAAACCAAGCCTTACGAATGTATCAAGAGAAGGAATCTTTAAATTCACGCAGTTTTTTGAATATATTCTCACTGTACTTAATGCTCCGCCTAAATAACCAAAATCAGTCAAAGAGTTAGAATCATTTAAGGCTTTTACTTTATCAAGTGTAAATGTAAAAGGTACGAATGTGATTCTCCCTATCATCTCATCGATTGTGTTTTCACGACTACTTTTACTAGGGGATGTTCTATCTTTTTCAAATCTAAACGAATGTAATACAGATAAAACCCTTTGTTCTCCTTCGGATTTTCTTACCGTATTAACTATTATTCGCACATATTCAGAAAAGGTAGGAGAATAAAGATAACAATCTAATACGACCGGTGTATAGGTAAAGATATTATCATAACTTACCTCAGGTAAGGTTATTTCTTTACAATAAAGATTGCCGATCTGTTTATATTTTTCTTCTCCTTTCACTGGATACGGAAAGTTTTTCACTAAGTAGAAAGGATCTTTTTTGGTCTTATCTAAAAAGCTGTTCTTTTCTGGAGCAAAAATTGTTACAGTATTCTTTCCCTCAAGCAGAGAGTATCTCCAATCTTTTTCTCGGAGTGTAGAAAACGTTAACACTATAGAATTTTTTGGTAGATCTTCTGATAACTTGGTTTTTGACTCTTGTTTAACACTAATTAACCAGTTGGCAGGAACAAAACTAAAATGTATTCCTTTAGCAAAAGCTACGGTCTTTCGTTTATGTACAAAATCGGGCTTGCTTATGATAGATTTACGAAGTTTAATTAAAAAATCATCATTATTGCGGTTGTATCCTTTAACTGTTATAGCTACGATCCCTTTAAATGAATCAATATAGTACAAGTAAATCCTATAATTCTGCAGGTTTTTATACTCTTTTGCTAACTCAGGAAAATCCTTCTCTAACTTTTTTAGAGACTCTTCATCGATCTTGCGCTTCGCGTCAATAACTGCAAAGTTGTTTTGGATATTTAGTTTACCTATCTTTTCATATATCACCCCCTTCTGAGGCAGGAGCACATAATAATAGTAGACCTCAAACAACCCCTGTGGGGTCAAAACCATACTAAATGGAACAGAGGTTCTTTTTGCAAAATCACCCCTATCAAAAAATGTAAGCTCGTATTTACCGAAGGCTTCAGCGGTATGTATCACCACACGTTGCGGATATGTCTCTATCGATGCTATCTGCCTCATAAGGCCATCTAACAAGATAGCAGTATCATAGCGGGGTAAGTAAACAAAGTAATAAGGAGTGTTAAAAGTTTTAACATCGTTAGTTTGCGTTAAACCGCTTGTCTTGTTATGAGTATTGTCTCCGTTGGCTTTAAGAGGAAAAGCAAGAAAGACTGCTGCTACCAAGATTAAACAAAATAGCAGCACCAGCCTTTTTGCAGACATGTTTTTTTATACAATATCTTTTTTTAGTGGTCAACCTAATAACCTTTTCACCACCTAAATTCGGTGAAGAAAAGAACAGGTTTTTGCCTTTTCACCACCTAAATTCGGTGTCGAAAAGATCAGTTATTTTGCCTTTTCACCACCTAAATTCGGTGCTGGGTTTAGATATTGGTAGGCCTTTTCACCACCTAAATTCGGTGTTGGCTTGAGTATGACTTAGCCTTTTCACCACCTAAATTCGGTGTCTCTTACGCTCTGACCAAGCCTTTTCACCACCTAAATTCGGTGC
>WFTI01000032.1 GCA_015485585.1 Candidatus Dojkabacteria bacterium
GGCTGTTTCTACACTGTTCCCTGTGGGCCGACTCCACCTCCTGGTGGCGGTGGCGGCGGAGGTGGTGGCAACAATCCCCCCTCCTGTACCATCAACCTCCAATCCCCCATTACTTACGATGGGATGGAGTATATTACTGAACAGAGTGCTGTAGCGCAACCTACTCCGACTCCTACCCCTACTCCGACGCCTACGCCGACAAGTCCTACATATACTTCAGGTAATGACTGTAGGTCTGGTTGTTTAGGTTTCTTGAACTGGCAGGCGTGTAATATTACGGTTTCAAACATCACCGCCACTACGGCAAGAATTACGTGGAGGCCGGCATCCCCCCCTCCGCCTGCAACTGAGACTTTCTTGAAGGTCTGTAGAGGAGCAGGGGTTCGTTATGCGGGTCCTTCTGCCTGTGAAGTCTATAATGTAAACGTTTCACGAACCAATACCTACATCGCAAGAAACCTTTGGCCTAACACCCGTTATACCGCACTTCTTACCACATACCGTAATGCGGACGTTTGTCAGGGAGAACCTTTTTATTCAGGCGTTGTTTTCTATACCATGCCCCAATCGACTCCGACTCCAACCCCCACGCCTACACCAACCCCGACACCTGGTACGTCTACCCCTCTTGAACCCGGGAGCGGATGGGTAAGGGTAGTGATACCTCCGTCTACTATCCAAGGGCGAATTCAGACCAGTGACCCCGATGGTGACAGGGTGCGCATTACCAGACTCACCGTCTCTAAACCTGAGTGTCTTCAAGTTACCCGAAACGGTAAGACCCTCTACGCCACACCTCAAGGGAAGATTACAGGCAAGACTCCAACACTTGATGGGGTAAGTTACTGTGATGTGCGCATAAGGGTGCAGGTTTCTGACGGCAGGGGCGGGACTAACAACTGTTCTAAAACCATTCGGGTAAATTATCCCAAACCAAGGATATGGTCCATCTGGCTTTATGACCACAATGATGCAAGTGTAGAGAGACAGCCTGCTAATCCTTTGCGCGATATTCAGTTCTACTACATCGGTTCTTCACGGTTTTACGAGCCTTTTACAACCACGGGGGCTTTGCTTGACAATCCTTCGTCTCCTACAAGAAAATTGAAGCCCCGAGACCAGCGTTTTGTAATAACAGGATACACCAAGAGCGACCACAACATGCTGGGGGTGCGGGTGGTGTTAAGAGACCCCAACGGTAACCTCAATTTCGACGAATCTACCTGGAAAATCTACCTTGATGGCCCGATGAACTCATATGACATCCTGCTTTTGCGCGATGGAGTCCATGTATATCAGCCTGGGTCAAACAAGTTTTTGCAGATTAATACCTATGGGATTGGGGCGGGGGGACAGGTGATTAGGTACAACACCTACGATATGTCTTCATGTATGGCAGACTTTCGAAGTTCGGTTTGCGTAAGAGGTACAGGATACATTTATGATAACGAGCGTTTGGGAATTCATTATCAGATCTTCTTAAAAGATGTTGCCTTGATGGGTATAGGAGAATATCGCATGCGATTTGTTATAAAAGATGACGAAGGAGTACGAATATACAAACGTGTTGGGAACAACCTTGCTTATAATAAAAAGCTCAGCTTTAAAGACCAGAATCTTAGGGTATTAGATCGAAATGGCAGTACTTGGACAAGAGCTCGTGGTTTCTTTATTGATACCGAAAGCCCAAGTTTAAGTGTTAATGCTACCCGTCTTGATGCTGATCGGGTGCAGATTGAGTTAAGGGTTGATTACGGTAAAAGTGGTATTCCTTCTTCGAATCCACGTACAAAAACTGGGCTATTTAGAACCTATGTTTTTGCTGAGAACTCACGAAGTGGCGTGGAGCCAGGAGTTGAGAACCGTTTCTTAACTACTCCTTCAGGCGTTGTAATTGATGGTAAAGATAATCCTGACAACAATCTCTACGGTTGGCAGTATGTAGGTAGAGATGCAAGCGGAAGATACATCTTCCGTCTTATAGCCACAGGGGTAATCGGTGGTGATAGGGTTCTTTTTGGAGTATGTGCTTACAATAAAGCAGGAAACGTTAAGTGTCTTGATAAAGATGTTGTAGGAATTATTAGTGCAGGTGATGATTGGTTAAAAACCTCACTTGGGTGGGTCTATAGCTTAGGAGGTTTTAGCGGTCTACCTGATTACAACAGTATTTTAAATGTAAGTGAAGATCCGTTTACTCCGTTTATCTCACCATATAACGCTACAAAAGGAATAATCAGCACCTTCGGTTTAACTACAGGGGTTGATGATATCTTAAATGTACGTTGGGGGTATGAGGGTAATTATAATCGTTCCCAAAGATACCTTGTTGGTTATAACCTTGGAGTAGCATCAGGTTGGTATGAGCTTATTAAGAATAGAGTAGAAGAAAGATGTAAGACAAAGCAAGAGTGTTCGATCCAGATTATACGAGGAACAGCACAATTAGAATCAGCTTTGCGTGCTCCTTCGGCCCAAGTATATGATAGGTCGATACAAAAGAGATATATACGGATACTTAATCTTCAGCCAGGGGTTTACAATCTTAGTGAAAATATTCAGTACTGTGGTATGAATCTGATTTTTGTGCCAGCAGGTGCCACTGTAAATGTAAGAAATCTCCTTAAAAGAGATAACCAAACATGTATCGCATATAGCGGTGGTAGTCCAATAGGGGTTAGACCTACAGGAGTAGATGTAAAGCAACTCCCACAAGGTACTCTCTTTATAGCTCAAGAAGGAGCAAAAATAGTCATAAAAGACACGAACAATGTTGATAGTGGTACCCCTGATATGGATCTTGTTGAAGCAGGCTTTATAGTGCTTGGAGGAGATGGTAGTTTTGCTGTTGAGGCTGGTACAAAAGATGCTAATGGTAAGTATGATCGTTTGGTGATAAACGGCTTTGTATATAGCAAAGGAGTACCACTATTTGACCGAGACCTTGTTTTTGAAGATAACGATACGTACCCGAGTGAGTGGATAATCTTTGACGGAAGCATTGTACGCTGGGTTATGGAATATGTAGGAATGTATAAGGTGCAAACATACCGTTGTGGGTATCTATCACGTCCGCACCCTTATTGTAGATGATTATAGATAGCAGTAGAGTTATCAGATCTTAACGTAAGTATCTACGTATATTCTCAACATGTTCTTGGTAGGTTTCGGCATAGCGAATCTTTCCATCTTTTCCGTGAAGATAGTACCAGTACTTGTTAGGTATTGGGTTTAGTACAGCATATACTGAATCTTTGCCGGGATTTGATATAGGAGTAGGGGGAAGACCTAGATATTTATACGTATTGTACGGATTATCATCTTCTTTTACCTGTTTAGTAATAGGGGCTCTCCAATCTTTTAGGGGATAAAGCAAAGTTGCGTCAGTTTGCAAAAGCATACGGTTTTCTAGTCGCCTCAAAAGGATATCTGCTACCATCTGTTTTTCTGTTAGATCTTGTGTTGTTTCACGCTCAATAATTGATGCAAGTATTAGAATCTCATACTCTGAGTATTTTTGCGCAATCGGGTTGTTCTCTTTTTTAGCTTTCTCAACCATCTGATGGATATAACTGTTGTATGCCCTAAGCTGCTTTGCAAGTATCTCTTCTGCAGTTTCATTAAACTGTATCTTATATGTTGCAGGATACAGAAATCCTTCAAGGTTTTTAAGGGTAGGAGTTATAAATTCGTATTCTTTAAAGATCTTGCTAACGTAAGAAGGATCTTCTATTAGCTTTAAATATTCACTTTTGTTAAAACGTGCAAATTCAAAACTGAGCTTCTTAGCAAAAATATCGGCGATCTCATCATACCGTAAACCTTCAGGAATCGTTACAGTTAAAACCGGTGGGTTAGGGTTCTTTAATCTCTCTATAATATCGTAGAGGGTATATGTTTGAGGTTCAAAATAGAAGTACCCTGCTTTGAAGTCTTTGAGATCGTTATTTTTACGTATCAAACAGACTAGGTCTTTTTGATCCCTTTCAGAAAGTGGTAGGTTCTTTGAAAGAGTATCAATGATTCCTTTTAGAGATTCTCCTTGGTCTATCTTAAAAAGAACAGCTTTTTCAAGGGTAAACTTTTGGGTTGGCTTCTTAATGTAACATAGATAATATGAAAGTTTATAGTCTCGTGATGATAGTACCAGAAACGAGGCTACACTTAAAAGTAGTAAGAAAATGATCACTGTACGAAGCTTCATCGGTTATTATATAATGAAACTATGGATCACCAAACCAAAGATCTGTTAGCTGAGTTTGGGGTAGATGCAAAGGATTTATTAAAGTATTACGATATTCGGGTACTGCTTAAGAAGCTACTTACTTCAAAGGTGCCTTCTGATCTTAAACGTTCTGCCCTTAAAATGATTATAAGACTTTATTACACTGCAAGACATGGTGCATATTCAACTGAGTACGAGATAGTACATAGATATATTGACTGGATCACTGCGATTCCTTGGAATACTTACACCCAAGATGAGGTAGACCTTGAAAAGATCCGTAATACCCTAGAAAGCAGTCATTATGGCCTTACCAAGGTAAAAGAGCGTATTTTAAGTTATATGGCAGCTGTCAAACTAAAGTATGAGAAAGAAAAGAAAGAGAAGGCTGATGCTTCGCTTGTTTTAAGAGATATTCCTGTTCTTTTATTCGTCGGATTACAAGGTGTAGGAAAAACCACTATTGCATACTCAATCGCAAAAGCCTTAGGAAGGCGTTTTATTAAGGTCTCTTTAGCAGCATTCTCAGATGTGCTTTATCTTCGAGGAAAACCGAAAAATTACCCTGATGCTGAGCCGGGGCTTATAGTTAAAGCGCTCGTTCGAACTCAAAGCATGAATCCTGTTATTTTACTTGATGAGATAGAGAAGGTGAGCTCTGATCCTAAAGTGCGTAATGATGTACACTCTGCTTTACTTGAGATCTTTGACCCAACACAGAATAAAGATTTTGTCGATAAGTATATCGATTATCCGATAGACCTTTCAGCTGTATTCTTTATTGCCACGGCTAATAGCTTAGGAAACCTTCCTGCGGCACTGCTTGATAGGGTTGAGATAATCCGTTTCACAAGCTATACAGACGAAGAGAAGATCATAATCGGTAAGAAGTATCTTTTACCTAAGGTACTTGAAAAAAGCGGACTTGATAAAGATAAGCTAGAGATCCGTGATGATGCCTGGCCCCTTATAGTAAGACCTATGGGGGTTGACGCGGGGATAAGGCAACTTGAACGTACCCTGTTTAATATTGCCCGCAAGGTTGCTTATAAGATTCTTACTAAACAAGCTGATCGGGTTATAATAACCCCTGATAATGTGAAAGAGTACCTTCCTGACGTCGGATACCTAGGATAACATGCTAAAATCAGTATGGCCAAAAAACACGAGATTGTACGAAAAAAGGGTATTTATGTGGTAACCTACTCAGGGGTTTCAACCATTGGTCGAAACTGCTACCTCATAGTTAAAGACGGTAGAATCTTGGTGATTGATTTTGGTATAGGATTTCCCGATATTAACACTTACAACATTCAGTATATGACTCCTGATATAAACTGGCTGGTTCGTCATAAATCACATATAGACGGAATCGTTATTACCCATGCGCATCTTGATCATATAGGTGGAGTTCCGTATCTGTTGCAGTTTTTGAATGGAAAGATTCCGATCTATGGAAGCCGTTTCACAATGGAGTTTCTAAAAGAAAAACTAAAAGAGAAGAAAAAACTTATAAAAGCCGAGCCTATACTAAATGTGGTTGATTCGGGCAGAAAATACAAGGTGGGTAATTTTCTCGTTGAATTTGCGCATGTAACCCATAGTATTCCCCAGAGCATGGCAGTGGCTGTAAATACAGCTTACGGTAAGATCGTATATACCGGTGATTATAAACTTGATCCCACTCCTATAAATGAGTCACCAACTGATATAAAGACCTTAACTCGCTGGAGCAAAGAAGGCATTATACTTTCCTTACTTGATTCAACGAATGCTTTTGAAAAAGGACATTCTCGTTCAGAAACCACAATTATGCGGGTATTGGAAGAGATTATAGAAGAAGCCCCAGGACGCGTAATTATCGGTATGTTCTCATCTCTTGTCTCACGTTTAATAGGTATCATTGAGATTGCGAAAAAATTAAATAAAAAAGTTGCGTTTACAGGAAGAAGTCTAGAAACCAACGTACGTATAGCTATGCGTATTGGGTATCTTTCTCCTGATCAAGAAACTATTATCCCGATTGAAGAGACACACCGTTACGATGATAAACAGCTTATTATTATTGCTACAGGAAGTCAAGGAGAATACGAAGCAGCTTTAACCCGTATGGCGCGCAGTAAGCACGCTTATATAAGGTTAAGAAGTAGTGATACGATCATATTATCTTCTTCTGTGATTCCTACAAACGTTGTGCATGTGCAAAGATTGATGGATCTTCTTTCATTTACAGGTGCTACATTCATAAATAGCAAGCTTATGGATGTACATGTAAGCGGACATGCCTACCAAGAAGATATGAAAGATATGGCTAAGCTCTTAAACTCTGAATTCTATGTTCCTGTGCATGGATACCCTTCATTTTTGTTTCAGCACAAACGGGTGTTACAAGAGGCGGGGGTAAGCGGTAACCGCATCTTTATTCCTTCTGAAGGGTCAATCATAAAACTTGAACCTCACAGAATAGTTCCTATGAGAAAGATAAAACTTGCTCCTCAGTATGTAGTTGCAAGTGAGATATTAGATCATAAAGAACAGCTTGTTACAGATCGTATTAATCTGGCACTTCACGGTATTCTTAGTGTATTAGTGCTTATTAAACGTCCTGTTTACGAGGTGTATGTATATCAAAAAGGCGTATTGTCTAATACAAAATGGAAAGAGTTAAAACCTGTACTGCTAAAACATCTATCAAACTACCTGATGGGTATCAAAAAACAATATCAAAAAGATTCTAATGTACTAAAAAATAAAACAAAGGTTGCCCGTTTGATTACAAGTTACACAGGAAAGATCTTAAAAAGAGAATACAATGTTTCTCCTACGATTCAGGTCATAATACGTAAAGCATAGGTGTTATACTATTTTATGGTGTTTAATCTCTTCCGTAAGAAAAAAGAGGTGACCCCTAATTATTTTGTGGCTTTAGATATAGGTACTGAACTTTTAAAAGGAATCCTTTTCTCAAAGAGCAAGGTGGGTATTACTGCATTAAGGCATTTTTATCTTCGTCAACCTAAAAAAGCTATGCAGAGCGGAAGAATAACCGACCAAGAGCTTGTTTTATACGGAGCCTCAGCTGTGCTTGAGAAACTTCTACAAGACACAGTTTTAAAGGGAACAGAGGTTATGTTAGGAATAGCCGGGGATCTTGTTAATGGGGTTTTAGTGGATGTTACATATACCCGAAGTAATCCTTCTAAAGCGATCGACAATAAAGAAGAGGCTGAGATTTTGGAGTATGTGTATAACAAGATAGTTACTGAAGCAAAAGAGAACCTTTCAGCGCGTTTAAAGATAGAGAAGGAGAACCTCTTGGTTCTTCATCTTGGAGTAGTAGGAATCTTGATTGACGGTAAACCTGTTTATGCTTTAGCAGATAATAAAGGAAGAGGTGTGAAACTATCAATCTATGCCTCGTTTGCTCCTTCTGATCAGGTTCAGATGATTGTTCAGATCATGAAAAGATTAGGCGTTGTTCCTGTCGGTATTGTGGTACAGCCGTATGCTGTAGCCCGTGCCTATAAAGGAAGCCGACAAGAAGAGTTTAGTGCGATCTTTGTTGACATAGGAGGAGGCACCACAGACATAGCATTAGTTCAAGGAGGGTTCTCTTTACAGACAAGAATGTACGCTTATGGAGGCAGAATCTTTACCGAGAGTATAGCTAAAACCCTACAAGTTTCATACGAGATCGCAGAAGATCTAAAACTGAAGTATTCCTCATCGATGTTACCTGTTGAGACCATGATAAAGGTACGCGAGGCTATCGCTGAGCCCGTAAGGATATGGATAGACAGTTTTAAGGTGGCACTCGAAGAGTTTAATGATGTAACCACATTCCCTGATATTATACTTCTTTGCGGAGGTGGAGCAATGTTGCCCGATCTTCAAGATACTTTACGCAACTATGCATGGACCACCGTAAGAGGTTTTATGAAGCATCCGAAGGTAATGGTTATTACTCCTCAACAGCTTGAGGGGGTTTTTCTGAAAGATTTTGAGCTCAACCGCCCTTATGATGTGACTCCTGTAGCGTTAGGGCGCGCATACTATGACATTATGAATAATCCAAAGTATAATTATGTCAATGTCCCAAAAGATTAAGGTAAGTGTTATACGTTTGACACCGCAAGACTCATTAAGCGATGCAGTGCGTTTTGTTACAGGTGCAACATATGATCGTGTGTTTTTAATTATTCCTGTAGGAAACGACCTGTTAGTAAGTCTTGTTGGTTTAAAAACCCTAAAGAAAAGAGCGCTTGAAGCAAAAAAGGAGATTATTCTTTCGGTTCCTACTACTAAACATGTAGACTTTGCAAAACAAGCAGGGCTTATCGCAACCACAGAGAAAGATGTAAGTTTGGTTCCTCCAAGTTTATGGGAAGAAGCTCATAAACAAGCCCTTGAGTATACAAGTACGAGACTTTATGGGACCGACAAGACCCCCTCCTTAGTAGGAAGAGATTTAGAAGATCATGTAAGCACAGATGAAGAACACACCAAAAAGAGTCTACCTTTAGTTAGTGGAAAGCTACGCATAGATTCCAAGGAGATAAAACGTCCGCTTCTTAATGCTCATACTCTTTTGTTACTTCTGATGAGTACTTTAGTTATTCTTTCAATAGCGGCTGCAGTGTTTTTCGTCTATTATAGGTTCTTTCCACGGCTTTATATTACCATGGTTATTAAAGCCTTTGATGTAACAAAAGACTATACCATTTTAGGGACTCAAGAGATCGAAGGTATAGACCTTAAGAACAAACGCATGGGAATAAGGAAACAGATCTTCGAGATTACCGAGTCAATAGTTAAACAGGTTACCACAGAAGTTGAAGAAGGAGAATACGCCACGGGAATTATTCGTGTTTATAACAATACAACAGAAGATATTACCCTTCCGGCTGGTACCTACTTTAGAACCCCTGACAATAAGCTGTACATGAGTACAACTGCTGTTACTGTACCTTCAATGGTAACTGCAGATGTCTCGGTTAGGGCGCAAGGTTACGGCGAAGAGTATAACTTACCAGCAGGAACACTTTTTAGTGTTTACCTTCCTGATAATAGTGCGGTCTCAGGGGTGGTGGCAAGTAATCCTTCATCTATAAAAGGAGGAAGGTTAGAGAAAGTCAAAGTAGTCTCAGAAGAAGAGGTAAACGCAGCCAAGAAAGAACTTGCCGACATAATAAAAGAACGATTAAAGGAGCGTATGCAAGACTATGCTAAGACCCAAGAGTTTGTCCTTATAGAAGATTCGATAACATTTGAAGAAAAAGATGTAAGTGTAGAACCTGCTGTAGGGAGCAAGGCAAATGAGTTTACTCTAACCATGACCATGAACGGATATGCTTATTATTATGACACCGAAGCCTTAGAGACCCTTTTGGAGGAGCTTTTACTAGTTGAGTATAAAAACAAAGATTCTACACGTTATAGCGTGAATAAGCTCAATTATAGTATAAGTGAAGAAAGCTTTGATAAAACAAAGAATACTTTAACTTTAAGAGTGAAGGCAGAGGGTATAGTAGCAGCTTATATTGATGAGAAGAAGATTCTAGAGGTCGTAAGACAAGGGAAATATAAAGATATATATGGAAACCTAAAAACAGAATTTAGCGATATTACCGAGCAGATTAAAGTTTCCTTTACTCCTGAGTGGATGCCTGACTTCTTACGTTATATTCCTGAAGAAGATACCCGAATAGAGATAGAGTTACTTACCGTGACGAAATAGAATTTCGGTTACTTTCCGTTACAAGCTGGTGGGGGGACTCGAACCCCCAACCTACCCCTTACGAAGGGGCCGCTCTACCACTTGAGCTACACCAGCTTACGGTAATTATAATAAACCTTTGAGACAAATCCTAGAAGAATATAGTGGGTTATTAGAGATGTTCCTCCATATGAAAGAAAGGGAAGTGGTTGTCCCTTAGTAGGTAAGAGCGCAAGGTTTATTCCGATACCAATCGTAATTTCAATTATTATTAGTGTCAAGATTCCTGCTAAAATGTATGCTGAAAAGTCAGGTTTTGGTATTTTTAAAAGTAGATATGTAATACGTGAAACCATGATAGTATAAAGAAGAAGCACAACTAAGGCTCCTAATAGGCCAAACATCTCACTTAATGTAGCATACATAAAGTCAGTTTCTGCTTCAGGCAAAAATCTTAACCTACTTTGGGTAGTCTGGCCTGGTCCTTTTCCTTTTATGCCTCCTGAACCGATGGCTATTAGGGCTTGTCGGGTGTGGAAATTTTCAATTTTTAGATTAAATAATCCTTTTATTCCGTTTGTTTGAATCTGCTCAATGAATGGACGAAGCCGTTCTTTCTGGTACGGTTTTAAAAGGGGACCTTTGTAAAGATATAGAAACCCCTCGAATAAGATGAATAATCCTATAAAAAATCCTAGTGCTACAAGTAAAGGCTTGGTTTGTTTTTTAAAGAGTAGGTATGTTATGTAAACAGCGATCAATCCTAAGAGCGCATAGTGTACAAGCATAGAAACAACTGTAATAAATACAGTAGTTGAAATTATTTTTAAGGCTTCTTCTATCGTACTGTTTCGGATTGTAAGATGAAAAACAGTTACTCCTAGTATGACTATTAAGTGTAAAAGAAACATTCCTAGATCAGGTGAAAAAAGTATAAAGGCCAAGCTAATAAGTGGAAACCACAAGAAACGATATTTACGGGTAAAGAACGCATAGGCTGTAGCAGTTAATGTTCCTATCTTGTAAAGTTCTGAAGGTTGAATTAAGAAAAAACCAAGATTTATCCATCTGTGAGTATTAGCATAGGGAGGTAGTAAGAAGGCGATGATTAACAGAGTAATAATTGCAATATTTGTTAAGACTATAGTTTTTTCACCAAACAAGATCTCGTAGGGGATAAAAAGTATAAAGACAAAGATGATTAGCCCCAACAACATCACAATAAGATGTTTTACAGGGACCTGAGTCATATATTCAAATGTTCCTTTAGCTTGGGCGAGGAACAAAAATATTACGAGGCCGATTATATTTAGAAGTATCGCAGGAAGTACCACAATCCAATCAACGCGTTCTAGTAGTGGTTTTACTTTAAGCATTATCCGAATATTGTACTCCTTGTTCCTTTCTTTCGCAAAAATGATGGAATTTCATCGATGTTGGTAGTTGAGGTATCTTCTTGTGGTGTTGATGTTACCTCAGGCGTAGGAGTGGTAAGGGTTGCCTCTTCTTCGCGTTCTTTAGGTTGATCAGCCGGAAAACCTGCAGCGATTACAGTCACTTTAATCTCATCACCTAGCATCTCTTCAAAGGTGGTACCAATCTTGATGTTTGCTTCAGGATGTGCCATAGAAGTAATAAGTTCGCTTGCATCTCTTACATCTTTTAATGTCAAGGTTGATTCTGAGCCTTGGATATTAATAAGTAAACCACGAGCCCCCTCAATAGACATCTCAAGAAGCGGTGATTCAATCGCGGTTTTAGCTGCCTGTACGGCTCGATCTTCACCTGTGGCAGTACCTATGCCAAGCATAGCTGTGCCAGCATCTTTAAGGACGTTTTTAACATCAGCAAAGTCAAGGTTGATAAGACCTGTTTTGGTTATCAGGTTTGAGATGCTCTCTATCGCATTCGCTAACACCTCATCAGCCTTCTTTAGCGCTTCTTTAAAGGTTAGGTTTTTGTCTGCCATCTCAAGCAATCTATCGTTAGGAATAATAAGGAGGGTATCTGTTGCCCCTTTTAAACGCGAAATACCCTCTTCAGCGATCTGGGCCCGATGTTTCCCTTCAAAAGAAAAAGGTTTGGTAACCACTGTTACAGTTAAAGCTCCGGCGCTTTTTGCAACCTCTGCGATTACTGGAATGGCACCTGTTCCTGTACCCCCTCCCATTCCACCGGTGATAAAAACCATGTCGGTGTCAGCAACCATCTGTTGGAGTTCTTCTATGCTTTCTTGGGCTGCCTTTTGCCCTATTTCTGGGTTTCCTCCGGCTCCTAGTCCTTTGGTTAATTTAGCTCCGATCTGTACCTTTTTAGGAGCTAGTGAATGTTTAAGAACCTGTTCATCAGTGTTTACTGCGATAAATTCTACTCCTTCTATCTGAAATTCAGAGATCATTGTGTTTATAGCATTACATCCTGCGCCTCCTACACCTATTACTTTTATTTTGGCGGGGATTGTGCTTTGAGGTTGGATTAACATTTTCTATTTTATTACAGATTTTATCCACTGTCTAATCTTGTCAACAATTGAGAGCCCCATCTCAGTTTGAGCCTCGAATTCTGCTTCTTGTTTAATGTATAGAACGGCTCCTTGAATCGTAGCATACTCAGGACCAGAGATCTCATCTATCATTCCTTGTAGACCCCTTGGTTTGGCTACTCGGGCTGAGGCTTTCGTCACGCTGTTTATAATTTTGGTTATATTGTAAAGATTAGCAGTCCCTCCGGTTAGTATTATTCCCCCAGGGGAAACAATTGTTGTGCCTTTTGCCCGTGCACTTTTTTCAGCAAACTCAAGAATCTCAATAACTCTTGCCTCAATAATCTCTTCAAGTAATCTTTTAGAAATCTTATCTACTCCTGGAATATTAAGAAACGATATATCAAGAACATCATCATCGGTATTTTTCTCTTTCTGATTTTTACGGATCGATTTTTTAGACTCATTACGTCTGTAGATCTCAGCTAGGTTCTTCTTTATCTTTTCAGCATCATCAAGAGATGAGAGATGTAAACCAGCTGCAATATCAGCGGTGATATTGTAACCGCCAAGAGGTACAGAGCCTGAGTAGATTACTTTTCCTTCACGAAAGATTACGATGTCAGTAGTACCGCCCCCTATGTCAAGAAGGGTAGCGCCTAGTTCTTTTTCGGTATCTGTCATTACGCTGTAAGTATCAGCCCATGCACTAAAGATAAACCCCCTATCGAGCACCCCTAGCCTTTGGACTATCTTTGAGAGGTTCTTTATAAGACTTGAGGGGACTAATATAAAATGAGCTTCCACCTCAAGCTTAGAACCTGACATTCCGATCGGATATTTGATTCCTCCCTGTGAATCTATGGCAAATTCATTGGGAATAATATGTAAAAACTCCATTCCGGTAGGTAACGGAGTAAGTTGGGTTTTAGCGTACTCGATTACTCTTATTACATCTTGCTTAGTAACCTCTCCGCTGTTGATTGAAATAGTACCCTTTTCGTTTTGGCACACAATGTTAGGACCGGTTACAGTAATAAATATATCTTCAATCTGCACATTTGCCATGCGTTCAGCACTCGTGATTGTTGAGGCTACAACTTCCATTGTTTCATCGATATTTGTAATCATTCCTTTCTTAACCCCTTTTGAGGGGAGTGAAGCAAAACCGATTACCTTTGGGGGCTGATCTTTCTCTAGTGTGGCTATAAGAACTGATGTTTTACTGCTTCCGATATCTAACACTGTGACGATGTTTCCCATGATGTGTATTATAAGATGTTACAGCTTCTTGCTTAAATGTATCATTTTACTGTAATTCTGTCAAATCGTGTATCTATATATTCGAAACTTTGGTTGCTTTTTTTAAGATACTCATAAACTGTTAAGGCTTTGTTTAGGTCTTTTTCTAGCGATTCTATATCTTTATCGGCATCAAGCAAAATAGCAAAGCCTGGGGTTTCTATCTTGATGGTAGGAGGCGATTTAAAATTTTTAATAACTGAAAGTTTAAAATTTCTTAGTTCAGGAAGTTTTAATAACGCGTTTATTAGTAGATCGATCTTTTCAACATAGATTACCTTTTCAGGATATGAGTCGAAATAAACTACTATTAATCCCGAATACATATTTTCAATCTGTTCAGGATACGGTTTCCCCATGGTAAATGGAATATATGTGGAGTTTTGTTTGATTACCACTCCATAGCTACTATCTTTTGTGACAAAGAGAAAAACAGGCCGAGGCTCAGGGGTTATTACAACCTTTAAGGTGGAAGGTGGAATCTTATCTATTTGAAAGCGGAGTTTTGAGCCTTTAAAGCAATCCCCTAATCTTTTCTGAATCTTAGCAGAGGGAGTAAAGAAAGATAAACCGACAGTCTTCTCTCTAACACAATCTTTGATTTCAGAGGTTGGAAATATCTTGGTAACAAGTTCATGTTTCCATTCGCTAGGTTGAACTATAAATGTTTTGAATGTAAACACCTTTGTTGTTAAGTAGTAAAACCCCAACGTAAAGATTGTGATGACGACAATTACAAAAACTCTTCTTTTTTTCATGCTCCTTTGATTATAACTTCTTTAGGTTTGCACCTGATGGTAAAATCAAAATATAAGTTTACAAGAGATAAAATATAAAATTTTCGGAGTATGGCTAAAGTAACACCATTATTTGATCAGATTTTACTTGAGAAGATAGAACGACGAGAAGAGAAAACCTCAAGCGGTATCTATATACCACAAGAATCAGCTTCAGAAGAAGCACCTGCACTAGGAAAGATAGTTGCCTTTGGACAGGGTAAAGCAGTAGTTAAGGCACAAGAGAAATATGGACTCAAAGAGGGTATGGTAGTCATCTACTCTAAGTATTCGGGAACTGAAATCAAATTAGAAGGTAAAGAATACGTACTAATCAGTGTTAAAGACCTCTTAGCTATACTTGAAGAGTAAACATGCAAGGGATTCTAGTAAACATTCTTATAGTTTTAGGAATAATCGCGTTGGTATTGGTCATTGCAATTTTAGTGCGTTTGTGGATTTTTACAAAAAGCCTAGAGAATGCGCGAAAATTCGTAGAGGAAGTGTATAATAAAAAGAAAGAAACCTTAACGCAGATTACCGCAGGTTTAACTGCGTTAGGGGTGTTAGAAGGTCTTCGCAAGATCTTGCGAAGACCTAAAGATTCGATGCCAAGGTAGCTCAGTTGGTAGAGCACAGCTCTGAAAAAGCTGGGGTCGCCGGTTCGAGTCCGGCCCTTGGCATTTTAATAAAAAACATGGTAATATACTTACAGCTTCCCATCTATGGGAAGAGGGTAAGATAATCTTAGATTTAGCTTAATATGGCGAAGACTAACACAGACACTCAGGCATATATTGATATTCCTTTAGAGCGTGTTCGTAATATTGGGATTATCGCTCATATTGATGCTGGTAAAACCACTACTACTGAACGTATCCTTTTCTTCACTGGTCGGAAACACCGTGTAGGAGATGTTGATGCAGGAAATACCACCACAGATTATCTTGAAGAAGAAAGAAAAAGGGGGGTTACCATAGTATCAGCTGCAGTAACATGCTTCTGGGATTATCACGGAGAAAAATACCGAATCAACCTTATTGATACCCCAGGGCACGTAGACTTTACAGCTGAGGTCGAGCGTTCACTACGTGTTTTAGATGGAGCAGTTGTAATCTTTGATGGTAAGGTGGGTGTACAGGCTCAAACAGAGACTGTATGGCGTCAAGCCGATAAGTATAATGTTCCAAGAATCGGTTTTGTTAACAAATTAAACCTGCTTGGAGGAGACTTTGATAAAAGTCTAGAAAGTATCAAGGAGAATCTTACTAAAAATGTTGTTGCAGTTGTGTACCCTATCGGTAAAGAACATGATCTTAGAGGGTTTGTTGATCTCGTTACGTTGAAGGCGTTTGTTTATGATAAAGATGATCCTTTAACTTTAAAAGAGGGAGAGATCCCACAAGAGATAAAAGATAAGGTAGAGGCTTACCGATTAGAGCTTCTTGAGAAGGTAGCGGAGGTTGATGACGAGTTATTAGAGAAATTCTTAGAAACAGGTGATCTTAGCGTTGAAGAGATAAAGAGAGGACTCCGTAAAGGGACGATCGAAGGTAAGCTTTTCCCAGTTGCAGGAGGAGATTCACGTACTGCTGCGGTAATCTATCTTCTAGATATGATCGTAGCTTATCTTCCGTCTCCTCTTGATATTCCACCTGTGAAAGGGGTTGATCCTAAGACCGGCGAAGAGGTAGAGAGAAAACCTCTTGATAGCGAACCTTTATCTGCATTGGTGTTTAAGGTTCAGAATGACCCGCATGTTGGTACCCTTTCTTGGGTAAGAGTGTATTCAGGAAAGATTGAACCAGGTACGTATGTTTACAACTCCACAAAGAAGATTAAAGAGAGGGTAAGCAGGGTAGTACTTCTTCATGCGGATAAACGAGAAGAAGCACCTTTCTTGCGTGCAGGAGAGATAGGAGGTCTTATGGGATTAAAAGAAAGTTACACAGGTGATACGTTATGTGATGAGAACAATCCGATTATTCTAGAGAAGATTGAGTTTCTTGAACCTGTGGTTTTTGCTGCTGTGATTCCTGAGACTAAAGCAGATGCTGATAAGCTAGGTTTGGTTATACCAAAGATTACCCTTGAAGATCCAACGATTAGCTTTAGGGTTGATCAAGAAACCGGCCAAACAATCATGGGAGGTGTAGGTAAGTTCCATCTTGAGATCTGGAAAGAGCGTATGGCTCGCGAATATGGTGTAAAGATTAATCTTGGTTCCCCACAGGTTGCCTACCGTGAGGCGATCTCTACTAATGCTGAGGCAGAGGGGAAATATATCCGTCAAACAGGTGGTAGAGGACAATATGGACATGTAAAGATAAAGATTGAGCCGTTGCCCCGTGGTAAAGGCTTTGAGTTTGTCAATCAGATTAAGGGAGGAGTAATACCAGCAGAGTTTATTCCTGCTGTTGAGAAAGGTATAAAAGAGGCTATGCAACAAGGGGTAGTAGCAGGATACCCCGTAGTGGATGTTAAGGTAATACTTCACGATGGATCGTTTCATGAGGTAGACTCTTCTGAGGCAGCTTTTAAGATCGCTGCCTCTATTGCCTTTAAAGAGGCGATGTCGCAGGCAAAGCCCTATCTTTTAGAGCCTATAATGAAGGCGGAGTTTACTGTACCAGAGCAGTATCTTGGAGATGTAACAGGGCTTATCATGAGCCGTCGCGGAAAGATAATAGGTACAGAAGAACGGGGAGGAGTACAAGCTATTATTGCGTATCTTCCACTATCAGAGACATTTGATATAGCAAACAAGTTAAGGTCAGTCACTTCAGGTAGAGGTAACGTATATATGGAGTTTTCACATTATGAGAAGGTACCTCCTGAGCTTGAAGAAGAGATAAAAAAGAAAGCAAGAGGAGAAGAATAAGATAACAAAGATTGACGTAGGGTAGAAATTTTGATAACATTGCCGTATAATATAGCGCTTACATAAAATATTAAAATTTGCAACTATGGCAAACCAGAAGCCACACTTTAACTTAGGAACCCTTGGTCATATTGACCACGGGAAGACTACACTTGTACGAGCAATTTTGAGGGCGTTCCATGATGATTATGAGGAGCGCGCAAAGGCACTTGATAAAGATCCGGAGGCTAAAGCAAAGTCAATTACTATTACCATCGCTCATGTAGAACTTGAGACACCAAACTGGCACTATGCGGTGATTGATGCTCCTGGCCACAGAGACTATATCAAGAACATGATTACAGGAGCAGCCCAGATGGATGGTGCATTATTGGTAATCAGCTCAAAAGATGGTGTAATGCCTCAAACAAGAGAGCATGTGCTTCTTGCAAAACAGGTTGGTGTTACCCAGATTATTCCGGTTATTAATGTGTTCCCCAATGCTGACGATGAAGAGCTTCTTGAGCTTATTAAGATGGATGTTGCAGAACTGCTTGAGAAGCACGGATTTGATCCTGAAGCTCCTGTATTTGTGGTTAATGCATTCAAAGCTGCTGAAGGAGATGAGGCAGAACTTGAAAAGATCCGCAAGTTCTTTACTGAGACTCTTGAGAAATACTTTAAGCTTCCTGAGCGTCCGATCGATAAAGAGTTCCTTATGCCGATTGAGGATGTGTTCTCAATTACAGGGCGCGGTACTGTGGTTACAGGACGTATTGAGCGTGGTCGTGTTAAGGTAGGGGATGAGGTTGAAGTAATTGGGCTTGGTAATAAACCTATAAAGACAACCGTAACCGGAGTAGAGATGTTTAGAAAGCCTCTTGAAGAGGGTGTAGCAGGAGATAATGTTGGTCTTTTGCTTCGTGGAGTCCAGAAAGATGAGGTCGAGCGTGGACAGGTGGTTGCCACACCTGGTAGTGTTAAGACAGCCCAAGAGTTTATGGCAGAGGTATATGTACTTACGAAAGAGGAGGGAGGACGTCATAAGCCGTTTACAAGTGGTTATCGTCCGCAGTTCTATATAAGAACAGCTGATGTAACAGGTGAGATCGAACTACCCGAAGGGGTAGAGATGGTAATGCCAGGAGACCACGTAAACCTTAAGGTTAAACTTATTGTGCCTGTGGCGTTAGAGAAAGGAATGCGCTTTGCTATTCGTGAGGGTGGTGTAACTGTTGGGGCAGGTGTGGTAACTGAGATTATTAAGTAGGGGGAGTGGGGGCGCAGGACGCGTAAGCGTCCTGCGCCCCTTTTTTAACGCCATGCTATAATAAGCGGAAGCGTGGGAGATAAGTTAACTAGAAAAATCAGATGCCGAAGAATACGGCTAAAACAAAAGATGAGGGCGCGCACTTTGAAATTAAACTCAAGTTTTATAGCTACGACCTTAAGCTCCTTGACACTACTTTAAGAAACGTAATTGAGGCCATAAAACGTAGTGGAGCATCTGTTAAGGGTCCTATCATGCTCCCTACCCGTATCAAAAGGTGGACCGTTAACAGATCTCCATTTATCTATAAGACATCACAGGAACATTTTGAGTTAAGAATCCATCAGCGTCTTTTAGTTATTGTGAATCCCAACCCGCAAACCATAGAATATATGCGTGATCTACAGGTACCTGCAGGGGTTCAGGTAATAGTAAAGAATAAATAACCTTATTAGGTAAACACAAACCATGAAGATATTAGGAATCAAAACAGCGATGAGCCAAGTACCGCAAAAATATGTTATGGTTCCAGTGACAATCATTGATATAACTGAGAACGTAATAGCTAAAAAGTTTGAGCACGACGGAGAAAAATACGTATTAGTCGGCTTTGGGAAGAAAAAGAAACCTACTAAACCTGAAAAGGGACAGTTTAAAGAATTAGGATATGTTCCTTTAAAAACAATTCAAGTAAAGGTAAATAACGATCTGTTTGATACTTTTAAGGTAGGAGACAAACTAACCTTTGAGAAACTTTCAGAGCTTTTCCCGAAAGGTGAAAAGGTAGATGTAACCGGAATATCTAAAGGTAAAGGATTTGCAGGAGTCATTAAAAGATGGGGCTTCTCGCGTCAGCCTAAAACCCACGGTCAATCAGATCGCGAAAGACACCCGGGAGCAATCGGAGCCCAAACTCCAGGCCGGGTACTTAAAGGTAAAAAGATGCCAGGCCGTATGGGAAACCAAAAGGTTACGGTAAAAAATCTTGAGATAGTTGATTATTTGCAAGATGAGAAAGAGGGCAAGGTTTATATATTGCTTAAAGGCTCAGTTCCTGGAGCATATAAACGTTTAATAATTATTAAGAATAAGATCGGAGAAGAATAAACATGCAGATACCAGTTTATGACGAGTCAGGGAAAATAGTCGATAATGTAGAGCTTAATCTTGCTGATATTGACGTATCACCGTTTGAGTTTAGTAGAGCGATCAGGGTCTATGAGTTTGCTCTTCATCAAGGAACTAAAAAAACTAAAACAAGGGGAGAAGTCGCATATAGTAAACGGAAGCCTTGGCCGCAAAAGGGTACAGGTCGCGCCCGAGCTGGTACACGAGGCTCTCCCATCTGGGTAGGGGGTGGTGTAGCACATGGTCCTAAACCACATACAAAACGGCTCCATCTTAATAAACAAGAGAAGAAACGTGTATTTACCTGGTTGTTTAAAAAACATCTTGAGGCTGGAGATATAAAACTTATTAGATTCAAAAAACCTGATACCTCTCTTACTACGAAACAGGCAGCTACATTACTTCGGGCTATAGGTATTCTTCCGTTTAAAGTATATTATGTTACAGGAATAAAAGATGAGAACACCGTGCTTGGCTTTAGAAATCTTCCGAAGGTAATTGTACGAAGAACTCCCTTGCTTAGTATTTTTGATCTGTACCATAAAGGCTATTTCTTAATAAACGAAGCTTATTTTGATGATATAAAATCACGCTTGTTATTAGAAGATGAGGCTTCTTAAAGTTAAACCACATGTAACCGAGAAAACCCTAAAACTTGCACGTGAGAAGCAGATATATACCTTTGTAGGACTTGCCTCATATACTAAGTCGGAGGTAAAAGAGTTTCTAGAAAAGATGTTTAATGCAAAGGTTAAAAAGATTAGGGTAGCTAAAATACCCGCCAAGCAAAGATTTAATTTCTTAAAACGTAGACACTACACCGTACCAGCTCGTGAGAAATTTTACGTTACTTTCGAAGGAAATGTTAAAATACCAGGATTTAATCTAAGTACGAAATAGACCATGGCGCTTAAGCGTTGGAAACCTACAAGCCCGGGGCTACGCCAAAAAGTACGTGTTGATCGAAGCCATCTTGCTAAGAAAACAAAGGCACCGCGTACTCTTTTTAAAACATTAGATTACAAAGCTGGGCGCAATAATCAAGGGAAAATTACCGTAAGGCATAAAGGGGGTCGGGTAAAACGTAAGTATAGGATCATTGATTTTAAGCGCGATAAATTTGATGTTCCTGGAAAAGTTGTATCAATAGAGTATGATCCTTATCGCACAGCTCATATTGCATTGGTTCATTATGCTGATGGTGAGAAACGGTTTATTCTTGCCCCAAGTGGATTAGAGGTAGGGCAGACTATTATCTCTAGTAAAAAAGAGGTACCTATTCAGGTAGGAAATGCTACTTTGCTTCGTAATATTCCTTCAGGGGTTTATGTTCACAATGTAGAGCTGTATCCCGGAAGGGGAGGTCAACTTGCCCGTTCAGCGGGTACTGCTGTACAAGTGCAAGGACAGGTGGGTAAATATGTGCAGGTTAAGTTACCGTCGGGTGAGGTTCGATTAATCCATGGTGATTGTATGGCAACCATCGGAGTGGTAGGAAATGAAGAACATGTATATGAGAAGTTAGGAAAAGCCGGCGTTAGTAGATACCTTGGTATTAGGCCTACTGTACGGGGAGTTGCGATGCATGCTCAAGCTCATCCGCATGGTGGAGGTGAAGGTAGAACCGGTGAAGGTAGACCCTCAAAGAGCCCGTGGGGATTAAGAAAGGGTACACGAACTCGCCGCAATAAACGTACAGATAAGTTCATTATTAAACGTAGGTACGAGAAATAATCTGCTATAATACGAACCATGGGAAGATCACTGAAAAAAGGGCCATATATTAATCCCAAAATCTACAAAAAAGTATTAAAACTGAAAAAAGAGGGTAAAGCAGACAAGACGATCTTGAAGGTGTATGATAGGGCATGTACTATATTCCCTGAGATGGTTGGCATGAAGATAGCCGTACACATGGGGAAAGGATTTCAGGTTGTCTATATTACTGAGGAAATGGTAGGTCACCGTTTAGGAGAGTTTGCTCCAACAACCCGATTTAAAGGACATGCTAAGAAAGGTAAGCTTGCTAAGGTATACGCATTTACTGGTAGATATCTAAAAGATGAAAAATATGAAATAATCCAGTAATTTGTGCAATGAATGAGGTAATAGTAGAAAAAGTAGCCTTAAGGAATATACCGATCTCATCTAAGAAGGTAGAACCGGTGCTTGAGCTTATTAGAGGACACAACCTCTTGTATGCACTGGAAGAACTTAAACTCGTAAACAAGAAAGCCGCAAGATTTATCTATAAACTTCTAAAAAGTGCGGTTGCAAACATAGAACATAACCGTCGCATGGATCCATCAAAGATGAAGATTCTAAGGATATGGGTTACTAAAGGACCAAAACTTAAAAGATACCGTTTTGCAGCAAAAGGTAGAATAAGACCATATCAAAAATACAGGTCTAATATATACGCAGAGATAGGATATGGGACATAAAATCCACCCTTATGGTTTTAGGGTAGGGATAACAAAGCCGCATCTTGCTCAATGGTTCGATGTAAGAAAGAATGTTTATAGAGATTTTGTTTTAAAGGATGTAAAGATTCGAGAGCTTGTAAAAGAATCATTACGTTCAGCCGGTATTGATAAGGTTGAGATTGTGAGGGAACCTCGTAAAACAATCGTGACTGTTTATGTTGCTAGGGTGGGAGTTGCAGTCGGAAAAGAAGGAAGCAATATTCAAAAGCTGCGTGAAAAACTTCAGAAGATTGAAGGGGAAGAGCGTAAGCTTGAGATAAGGGTACGGGATATAAAACAGATTAGTCTCAGTGCATCAGCTATTGCTCACATGATAGCCCGGGCAATTGAGAAAAGAAGGCCTGTAAAGCCTATTGTGAAAAAAGCGCTAGAATCGATCAGAAAAACAGGTGTTCCTGGGGCAAAGATCCAGGTAAAGGGACGTATCGGGGGAAGTGATAACACATTAACTTATAAGCGTTCTTTTGGAAGGGTTCCTTTACAGACCATCCGGGCTGATATAGATTATGCTTATGAGCGAGCTATGACCGCTACAGCGGGAGTTTTAAGTGTTAAGGTTTGGATATATAGGGGTGAGATATTCGAATAAGTTAAATTAGAGATAGATTATGCTTACACCACGTAAAATAAAATGGAGGAAACCACATAAGATCTTTCCGAAAAAGAAGAGAGCTAAACCCGATCGCTTAGTTTTCGGAGAATACGGCCTTCTTGTAACAGAAAACGGTCACTTAACCGATAGACAGATAGAGGCTGCCCGTCGTAGTATCGTAGGATACATGAAACGTCGTGGTAAACTATGGATACGGGTGTTTCCTGATTGGGCGATTACTAAACGCCCATCAGAGGTAAAGATGGGAGGTGGTAAAGGAGATCTAGATCATTTTGTGGCTATTGTTAAGAAAGGTTCGATCATCTTTGAGGTGGGAGGAGTAAGTGAAGAGGTCGCTTCTGAGGCTTTAAGACGTGCCTCGTACAAGCTTCCTTTAAAAACTAAGATAATTAAAGCGAAACGATGACTAAGAACATAAAAGAGATGATCAAAGATATAAAAGAAGAAGGTAAACTTCAATCAATTCTATATGAGCTTCGCCAGAAACTAGTAGAATTAAAGAAGCAACATATAGAAGGAAAACTCAAAGATACGTCCAAGCTACGCAAGATCCGCAAAGATATTGCTAGGGTATTAACTAAGATTAATCAGCTAAAGCGAAAGAATGCCAAGAAAAACGCTTAAAGGTGTGATAGTGAAAAAAAGTGGAGATAAGACATATAAGGTGATGGTAGTTGAGCGTAAGCCTCATCCGTTATACCGGAAGGTTATGAATATTAAAAGATATTATCTTGCCCATTCTGAAAAAGAGCATAAAATAGGCGAGGAGGTTATAATACGTGAGACTCGTCGTATCTCAAAGCTTAAGCACTTTATCATTGTAGATAAGAAAAAACAATAAGGCCATATGATTAAGGTTGGTACCCGTGTAAAAGTAACTGATAACACCGGTGCATTAATCGCTCAGGTGATCGGAATAATAAAAGGAGGGCGTCAAAGATACGCATTACCCGGACGTCTTGTTAAAGTTACAATTAAAAAGGCTCGTCCTGACGGTAATGTGCACGAGCATGAGGTTCATGTAGGATTAATAGTGAGGGTTAAGAAAGAGTATCAGCGAGAAGATGGTACTACTATAAAATTTGATGATAATGCGATAGTATTAATTGATCCTGAGACAAAGGCTCCGAAAGGAACCCGTATTTTCGGGCCTGTAGCACGTGAAGTAAAACTTTATGGATTTGATAAGGTAACTCAGTTAGCTCCTGAAGTAGTATGAGAAAGTTGAGAATAGGAGACAAGGTCAAAATAATAGCAGGAAAAGAAAAAGGTAAGATCGGAAAGGTCATAGGGTTTGTAAAAGATCGTGAATATGTACTTGTAGAAGGAGTAAACCTTGTAACAAAGTTTATTAAAAAGGGTTGGTTAGGTGAGGGAAAAGAAGGTACTAAAGTCAAGGTTGAAGCTCCGATCCATCGTTCTAATGTGATGGTGGTCTGTCCTCACTGTGAGAAACCTACCCGTATCAGTATTACAATCGAAGATAAAACCCATAAATACCGAACATGTAAAAAATGTGGAAAATACATTGATAAAGGAGTCAGTAAACAAGAGGAGAAGCAAAAAGCTTCAGAGAGTAAAACCAAAAAACGCAAAACAACCAGGAAAGTGAAAGAATCTAAGATCTAGAAGAAAGATAGATGAGTAATAAAGAGTACAAAAACTTAAAAACCAGATTCGAAGAAGAGGTTGTGCCAGCCTTTTTAGAGAAGTTTAAAGTAAAAAACCGATTAGCAGTTCCCGTACCAGTTAAGGTTGTACTTAACATAGGTGTTGGAGCCGAAAGTAAAGATCAGGGAGCCCTAGAAAAGATTCAGAAGGCTCTAACATTAATAGCAGGCCAGAAAGCAGTATTTACCCGTGCTAAGAAAAGTGAGGCGGGTTTTAATATCCGTAAAGGAGATATCATAGGTATACGGGTTACTTTGCGGCGTCAACGCATGTGGGATTTCCTTGATAAACTAATCAATATTGTCCTTCCGCGTGTAAAAGATTTTAAAGGACTTGACCCTACTAAGTTTGATAGGGCTGGTAATTATACCTTCGGTCTGGTAGAATACTTAGTATTTCCGGAGGTAAATCCGGTTGAGATCGATAAGGTAAAAGGGATAAGCATAGTAATAAACTTTAAAAACTCAGATCCTGAGAAGTCGCGGTTTATAATGGAAAAGATGGGCTTTGTGTTTAAATCTGAAAAATAAAGAGTATGAGCAAAAAACTTAAACTTGAGCAACACAGAAGACTAGTAGAGCTTATTAAAAAAGGCAAAAAACATAAGACGAAATATTATAACCAATGTGGGCGTTGTGGTAGACGTCGAGGGTACTTTAGATATTTTGGACTTTGCCGTATATGTTTAAGAGAGCTTGCTCATAAGGGTGAGCTTCCTGGAGTAATAAAATCAAGTTGGTAAAGAGATGGTAACGAATTATCCTATAGCTGATGCCTTAATCCGAATAAAAAACGCTCAGGCGGTCTTCAAAAAAAGTGTTAGGGTGCCTAACACCAAGCTTGTAAAAGCTGTATTGCAGGTTCTTAAGGATAAAAAATGGATTCGAGATTATAAGGAGGTAAATCAAGGGAAAGAAATAAGAGTAAGATTAAGGTATAAAGAAGGTCCTTATCCCATACCATATATTCAGAATGTAAAGTTCTTTTCCAAGCCTGGTAGAAGATGGTATGTAAAAGCAAAAGACCTCACCCCTGTTCGTAGTGGATATGGTATTCAGATTATCTCAACCAATAGGGGCGTAATGTCAACTGATGAAGCTAAAAAGAAGAATCTAGGTGGTGAGCTTATATGTGAGATATGGTAAAGATGTCAAAGATCGGTAAGCTTCCAATACCAATACCTGAAGGGGTAAATGTGACCATAAGCGAGTCAAAGATCGTTGTAAATGGTCCAAATGGGACTTTAGAGCTTGATATTCCTAGAGGAATAAAGGTCACAATTGAGGAAACCGAAGAAGGAAAGAAGGTAATAAAAGTTTCACGAGAGAGTGATAAGAAACAGTTTAAGATGCTTCACGGAACCATTAGGGCTCTTATTAATAACATGGTAATAGGAGTTACCCAAGGTTTTACAAAAGAGTTAGAACTTCATGGCGTAGGTTATAAGGTTGAGCTTGAAGGTAATAAACTCAAGTTGCATCTTGGGTTAAATCATCCTATCTATGTTACAATTCCCGAAGATTTAAGAGTTGAGGTGCCTTCTTCAACCGAGATCAAGATATGGGGAATTGATAAACAGAAGGTAGGTAACTTCGCTGCATACATAAGGCATCTTAAGAAGCCTGATCCTTACAAAGGTAAGGGTATAAGGTATAAAGGAGAGCAGATTAAATTAAAAGAGATTAAGACATTAGGAGCATAAATATGGTAAAGATGGATCTAAAACGTAGAAGATTTAGGTTTCGATGGAAGATAAAGTATCTTACACAACGACCTCGTTTGTCTGTCCATAAGAGTAATCGGTATATCTACGCCCAACTTATCAAGCAGTTTACAGGGGAAGTTTTAGCAAGTTATGATAGTAAACGGCTGGTTAAAGATCACCCTGAATATAAAAAAGAAAAAGGGGTAAAGAGAGCATACTATGTAGGGCTTTTTTTGGGTAAACAGATCTTAGAAAAGGGGATAAAACAGATAGTATTTGATAGATCAGGATACAGATACCATGGGCAGGTAAAAGCCCTTGCTGAAGGCCTAAGGGAAGCAGGTTTAGATTTTTAAGATAAGCTAAAAGAGAGTTAGAGAGATGAACCCAACAACACGATTAAAATCCGAGCTTATCTCATTAAAGCGCGTAGCGAAGGTAACAGCCGGAGGAAAGAGATTACGCTTTAGCGCAGTAGTCGTAGTCGGAGACGGAAAGGGAAAAGTAGGAATAGCTTTAGCCCATGGAAAAGAAGCGTCTGATGCTATTCGTAAAGCAACTGAAAAAGCTAAAAACCGTATGATAGAGATCCCCATAGATGAAAGATCATACACCGTACCGTTGCGGGTTGAAACTAAATACCGATCAGCTAAGGTGGTTTTAAAACCAGCTCCTGTAGGAGTGGGAATAGTGGCGGGAGGTACAGTACGTAAAGTACTTACAGTTGCAGGATACAAGAATGTGGTTGCCAAACAACTTGGAGCCTCAAATGCTATTGCTAATGCCTATGCAACCCTGTATGCCCTATATAAAATGAAAGAGATAATGGGTGATGTTTCAACTCATAAAACTAGTTAAACGCACCAAACGGATAGGCCGAGGATACGGGAGTGGGAAAGGTGGCCACACCGTCGGTAAAGGACAAAAAGGTCAAAAATCACGCGGTAAAGGAAAACCTGGCATCTTGCATGAGGGTGGTAATGTTCCCTTACACCGCAAGATACCAGTTTTGCGAGGTTACAGAAACAAGCCTGTTACTGAATATACAGAGATAAAGATCGATGATCTAGTGAAGAGGTTAAAAGAGCAGGGTGTTAAAAGCAAGGTTATTACTCCAAAACTCCTGCTAAAGCTTGGTTATAAGCCATCAAAAGATGGTTTTAAAATAATTGGCAGACTTTCTAAAAAGATTAAATTGAAGTTTAGAAACATAAAGATTACCAAAGGAGTTAAAGAAAGCATTTCAGAATAGAGCTTTACTGTATAATTGTGAGTATGATAGAAAGGATTAGAAAGATTCTATCTCTTAAAACCGTACGAGAAAAGATATTTTTTACTGCTATTGTGCTTCTTTTTTTCCGTTTTATCACCTCTTTTACAGTACCAGGAATTAATAAAGAGGTTTTGGTTTCGCTTTTCTCTTCAACCGAGCTTTTGCAGATAGTAAATCTCTTAAGTGGTGGTTTGTTTCTATCTCTAAGTGTTCTATCCCTTGGGCTTGGTCCTTATATTACGGCTTCTTATATCTTTCAGATTCTTGCGTTTGCTTTTTCTACCATTAAAGAGATGTTTGAAGGAGGGCCAATAGAGAGAAAGCTTCTTACCCAATATATGAGGTGGGCTACGTTTCCAATCTCTGTGGTACAGGCAGTAGCCTTTTTAGTAGGTATTAACCAGATCACTCAAAGTTTAGGTTTGCCTCCGATTATCGAGATACAGAGTACACTCCAGATCGTGTCGATAGTTATGGTACTTACTTTTGGAGCATATATTACAATGTGGCTAGGAGAGCTTATAACCCAATATGGGGTAGGTGGCGGTTCGTCTTTGATTATAGCTGTAGGAATTTTAGCTTCTTTCCCTTTCACATTAGAAGGGGTATGGCAACTTCTGATACTTAATTGGCAGAAAGTTGCTTTAATACTTCTTTTGGTTGTTATTACTCTTGCTTCGATCGTAGTTACTTTAGCTGTCAGAAAGGTCGGGGTTGTATATGCAAGCAGGGTAAGGAGCACCGGTATGGCGGGAACCCCTACTGAAATATTTGTTCCTATTAACCCCGGTGGTGTGATGCCGGTTATCTTCGCTATTGCTTTAATTTCAGGGCTTGGTTTTTTGGCAAGGTTATTACTTGCTATTGCGCCTTCCTCAAGCATCTTTTATGGTGTAGGAGTAGTTCTTAATAACTATATGAACGATCTAACCCTTTCAGCGGTTCTTACATTTGTTCTTACTGTAGTTTTTGCGTATTTTTCTACCTTGTTGGTTTTTAATCCCAAGAATGTGGCCGAGAATTTACAGAAACAAGGGGCTTTTATTCCAGGAGTACGTCCAGGAAAAGAAACAGAAGCATATTTACGCACCCTAACTAAACGTGTAGTTTTTATAGGTGGTATGCTTTTGGCTTTAATTACTGTGATGCCAACTATTTTTAGATATCTTCTTGGAAACACCTTGATTCAGAATGTTGGTTTAGGAGTAACAGGAACCGGAATCTTAATAGTAGTTTCAGTAGTAATCGATATCATTAGACAGCTTAGGTCGGTTGAGAGTACCATGATTAATATTAGAAGATATTTCTAGCTAGAAATGCGGATTATCTTCTTGGTTGGACCGCCACTTGCAGGTAAAGATACTCAGGCTGGTTTATTAGCGAAACTATTTAATACTCAGGCGATCTCAGCTGGGGAGATATTAAGACAAGCAGACGATGAAGAGGTTAAAAGGATCATGAAAGAAGGCAAGGTGGTGGGGGCAGAAGTCCTTAAAAGATATGTATTAGGCTGGATAAAGGATCATCTTAATATACTAAGAAAACATACCACACTCATCATAACCGGTATGCCAAGAGCAAAAGAAGACCTGGAGGTGCTTGATGAGATAGTTAAACTTTTTAAACCGTCTCACGTAGATATAGTAGTGCTTGATATCAGTTTAGACACAGCCAAGAAACGTTTGAAAGGAAGATACATATGTCCTAAATGTGGTAGAGTTTATAACATTTATACGGCTCCTCCTAAAAATGATCTTCTATGTGATGATGATAAGACTCCTTTGGTAAGAAGAATAGATGATGAAGAAGAAGGGATCGTAGAAAAACGGTTTAATCATTACATCACCGAGGAATTACCAGCGGTTCTTGAATTTGCCCGACCATTTCATCTTGTAAAAATAAACGGAGAAGGTTCAATTAACGAAGTTTTTAAACGTATCTGTAAGGCTCTTTTTCTAGAATGTGATAGAATTATTAGATAGCGTCACGCTAGGGGTAGTGTGATAAGAAATGAAACTCTTTTAAGTATGAATATCTTCTTAGGTTTATATCTACAAAAACAAAACCTAAAGAACCAACATAGTTGAGTGTATTTTTTTCTGGGCTACCCCTAGTGTGTGCATTAATGTATAAGATAAAGTAAGGGATGTATTATGATATGGGGAGTAATAACAACTGTAATAGTATTCTTGGCTATAGCAGCGGTAGTGTTGGCTGCTGTTATTAAAGGTAGATCTTCGCATAAGGAAGAGATCAAACAACTAGAAGATCTATACAAAAAACTAGCCCATGATTACGAGACTCAGAAAGAAGAGATTAAACGGCAACGCAGGTTGCTTGAAGAAAAAGAGAAAACAATTAAGAGACTTGAGCAAGAATATCAAGAGAAGCTTAAGAAAATAGAGGAGCAACGAAAACAGCTAGAAGAACAGTTAGAGGAATTAACTGGAAAAGATAAAGAAGAACTGCTTCAACTCTTACAAAGTCAGGTTGATGCTGAACTTGAAGAATATAAGGCGAAGAAAATAAATGAGATTAAGAAAGAGATAGAAGAAGAGAAAGAAAAATACGCGCGTCGTATATTGATCGAGGTCTTACAGAACGCTGATCCTGAGGTTATAGACGAGGTAACGGTTTCACGTGTTAAGTTGGCTGACCCTGAGATTAAAGGTAAGATAATCGGAAAAGAAGGAAGAAATATACGTGCCTTTGAACAAGAGACCGGAGTAGATCTAATCATTGACGAAGAAGACGATTACATTACCCTCTCTTCGTATGACCCTGTACGTCGTGAGATTGCAAAGCTTGCCCTACAGATGTTGATTAAAGATGGACGCATCCATCCTTCTTCTATTGAGCGTTATGTGAAGAAAGCTAAAAAAGATGTAACCCGTCAGCTTATCGAGTATGGTAAAGAGCTTGCTCAGAAGGCAGGACTTTACAGGGCTCCTCGTGATCTTCTTATTCTTCTTGGACGTATGAAGTTCAGACGTAGTAACGGCCAAAGCCTTTATAGACATACGGCTGAGGTGATTAAATTAGGTGAAGAGCTTGCCCGTATGTTGAAAGCTGACGTAAAATCTGTAAAATTGGGTGCTCTCTTGCATGATGTAGGAAAACTGCTTACAGCCAAGATTAGTAAACCCCACCACCATATTAGTGCCGATATTGCAAAACGGTACGGTTTTAATGAGAAGGTAATAAATATTATTGAGGCGCACCATGATGATATTCCTGCGCGTTATATTGAATGTGAGATTTTGAAGATCGCTGACAAGATATCTACCTTGAGACCTGGAGCAAGAAAAGATACTATTGTTGAATATGTAGATCGTATAAAAGCGCTTGAAGAGAAAGCTTCAGAAGTGGCAGGAGACAGGGCAGAGGAGATCTTTGCTTTGAAAGCAGGACGTCAATTAAGGGTTATCGTAAAACCTCATAAGGTTAGTGATGAAGAGGCTACAATTTTAGCGTATGATATAGCCAAAGCAATAGAAGAGTCAGGGGTCTTTCCTGGGGAGGTAGAGGTTGTAGTGATAAGAGAAGTACGATCGTATGCAAAAGCAGGAAAACCCGTACATTCATAGGCCACATGATATAATCTGCCATAGCCCCTGTCGTCTAACGGCTAGGACACCAGGTTCTCAACCTGGAGGCCCGGGTTCGATTCCCGGCAGGGGCGTGATGTTTTTACTATAAAATTCATTATATGCAGTTGTCTCCAGTACTTACAGATGAACAGGCTTTAATTAAAGCCTTCATAGAGAAGATCGACAAGAAGAAAAAATACGTAAAATACGATTTTCAAGAGTTAGGACTTATGATCGCCAGCCGACTAGGAGAGTGGTCTAAACGATCCTTTTACATAAAGCTTGCAAAAGAAGAAGATAAGAAGCTTTTAATGCAAGCCTATATGTATGCTGCTGATGCTCCTTTGAAAAAAAGACCAGCTCTTTTTTTGTGGCGCCTTGAAGATTTAAAACAAAAGACCTATTACAGGGCCTTTACAGCGATATTTTTTCCCCCTGATAAAAATGAGGTAATCGACACCTTATATAAACAGGTGAAGAAAATAAAAGGAGTAAAACCAACACACCCGCTTCATTATCATATCACCCTTACATTCTGGGATAGGTTGCCAGGAAAATATTACTCCTATGTGGTACGTATGGTTAAAAAATTACGTGAAAAGTATGGCGATGGTGTAAAGATTAGCTTTTCAGAGCTAGAGTACATAAAAGATCGTTATATATGGCTTGCCGGAGCAGATGCACTAGCATACCGTATTTATCATTCACAGAGAAAGCTGATTTCAAAGAAAGTAAAAGATACCCTTTTTAAGACTAAGAAGCAGAAACATTCCTTCTTTCCGCACGTTACTTTGGCGAGGATAAAAACTAAAAATGCTAACTTTTCTCCAGATGATTTTGTGTTAAAATTGCCCTTAACATTAGAGGGTGAGATACTGTTTGTAATTAGTAAGCTTACTCCAGAAGGATCAGTATATCGCCCTCATAAATGGTATTAGGTATCCGTATATATGATATAATTGCCTAGCACTATGAAGATTCACCTTGAAGGCAAGGTTATTGAGATTAAACCTGATGGTACATACATTGTTGAGGTTGAGTATAAAGGGAAAAAGAAAAATATTCCTTGTACCTTGGGCGGGAAATTAAGGTATAATAAGATCACAGTAATCGAAGGAGATAAAGTTCGCATAGAGCTAAATCCCCAACCGGGGGTAAAAGCGATAATAGGTAAGATCGTATATAGGTTGAGATGAAAGTAAAAGCTTCAGTAAAACCTCGCTGTCCTCATTGTTATATTGTTGTTCGTACAATCAAGGGTTCACAAAAAGGCCGCAAAAAGAAGGCACGTAAACGCGTAGTTTATGTATATTGTAAGGCCAACCCACGACATAAACAAAGACAGGGTTAATATTGTATAATACTTAGCATGTTAAGGCTTTTTGGTGTAAACTTGCCAGAAAAGAAGGCGATCTGGGTTGCTTTAACCTATATTTATGGAATAGGTCGTACAAGAGCGTTAACCATATGTAGAGAAACGGGAATCGATCCGAATAAGAAGGTAAAAGATATTACCGAAGAAGAAGCTGCAAAAATTCGTACTTTTATTGAAGCAAACTATACGGTAGAAGGTGATCTGCGTCAAAAGGTAAAAGAAGATATAGAACGATTAAAAAGAATAAGATGCTGGCGCGGAATAAGGCATATGATAGGTTTGCCTGTTCGAGGTCAAAGAACCCGTCACAATGCTCGAAGTCACAAGGGTAAGGCTCGTCCAGTAGCAGGACTTAATGTAAAAACGTCTCCTAAATAATGCCTAAGAAGCGAAAAAAGACCGTAAAGAAAAAGAAAAAACGTACGGTAAAAGAAGGGATCGCCCATATTAAGGCTATGTGGAATAATACATTTATTACTATTACTGATCTTGAAGGGAATGTATTAGTGTCTTATACTCCTCCCAAATTAGGATTTAAACATACTAAAAAGCGTACAGCATATGCAGTGACTCAGGCTGCTATCGCTGCTGCAGAGGCAGCAAAATCAAGATACGGGCTTGAAACGGTTCGGGTATATGTAAACGGACCTGGTATGGGAAGAAATCCTGCGATAAAAGGGCTTGCCAGCGCAGGTTTAAAGATTAGCATGATAGTAGATGTTTCAAAACCCCAGTTTGGGGGAATAAGAAGATCGAAACCTCCACGCAAATAATTTAAGAGTTTAAGATGGAATGGTTTATCCTAAAAAAGAAAAACTAAGCCGACGAGAAGGCGTTAACCTCTACCTTAAAGGAGCCCGTAGCTTTTCAGACAAAGCAGGAATAGTACGTCGACCCTATAAACCAGGTCAGCACGGGCAAAAAAGCACAAGGCTTACAGTTTATGGGCTTCAGCTTCGTGAAAAGCAGAAGGTGAAGCGTATGTATCTTATGCGCGAGAGACAGTTTAAACGTTTCTTTGAGAAAGCCCTTAAAATAGCTCAGAAGACAAAACAAGATAAAGGATTTGTTTTTTTACAGTTACTTGAGCGTAAGCTTGATATGGTGCTTTATAACTCGGGCTTAGCCAAATCAAAAGGGGCTGCTCGTCAACTGGTTGTTCATGGACATGTTAAGGTTAATGGAGTGAAAGTAAAGTCTCCATCTTATCTGGTTGAGATAGGAGATGTGATTGAGGTTTCTGAAAAGGTGTTTGATAAATATAAACGGGATTATGAAGGACCTGCAATTCCTGAATGGTTGGAAGTTAAAGGAAATAAGTGTAAAATACTACGATTCCCAACACGGGAAGAGATTAGTAAAGATATCGATGAATCTTTAATTGTAGAATGGTATACACGGTAATTAAGATAATCAGAATAGAACAATGATCTCTTTTAAAGATGTAATAATAACAGAACAGGAAGTCGAGAGATTAGAAGACGGTAAACTGAAGGGAACATTTGAAATATATCCTCTTCCGAAAGGGTATGGGCATACCCTTGGGACCTCCCTTCGTCGTACGCTTCTTTCTTCTATTCCAGGGTATGCGATTACGAGTGTACGGGTAAATGATGTAGACCATGAATTTACCACTATTTCAGGCGTACTAGAGAACGTACTTGATATAGTTTTAAGGTTAAAGAAGGTTAGGTTTAAAGTAACAGGAAATCTTGATTCATATGTGATTACTCTTAATGCATCTGGTAAGGTAGGAGAGGTTAAGGCAGGAGAGTTTGATACTCCTCCCGAGGTTGAGATAGTAAACAAAGACTACACAATAGCTACTTTAACTGATAAAAAGGCAAAGCTTATAATTGAGGCTACTATTGAGAAGGGGTTAGGTTATAAACCTCCGAAAGAGAATCTACGTGAAGAGGTTGGACGTATCCCATTAGATAGTATTTTTAGTCCAGTGAAACTAGTAAATTACGAGGTATTACCAGTTGCTAAGAAAGGAAAGGTAGAGTACGATAAATTACAGATCGTAATAGAAACCGATGGGTCTGTGACTCCAAAACAAGCGCTAGATAAGGCTCTAAAAACATTACAAAATCTTTTCAATCATCTTGCTGCTGTTAGTGAGGCTTTAGTAACGGGTAAACCCGTGAAAGAAGAAGTCTCAGAAGACGAGGTAAAAGATCAAACAAAAGAGCAAGACCAAACCGATATCTCAGTCTTAGGACTAAGCACAAGGATCGTGAATAACCTTCGCTTTAATGGAATTAACACAGTTGAGGAGTTATTGGCTGTCCATCCAGATGATCTTGTAAAACTAAAAGGAATCGGGGCAGAAAGCGCTGAAAAAATAAAAGAGGCTCTAAAGAAATACCAGAAAAAATAAGAGAGTATTTAAAGTAAGGATCGGTAGCGGAGAATGTATAAGAAAAAGAAAAAATATCGACTTAATACATCGAACAAAGCGCACACCTATCTTATGCTACGCAATCTGTTTACTTCGTTACTACTGCATAAAAAGTTAGTAACTACCGTAAGACGTGCAAAGACCTTAAGAGATTATGCTCAAAAAATGTTGGTACAATACAGTAAGATAGAAGATCCGTGGCAAAAGAAGCGTTGGATTAATGCAAACATTTTGACCCGTAAATATCTTAACCGCATTAAAGAGACTCTTGAACAGGCCAAAAAAGAGTATAAGATAACCTTGAAAGCAGTAGGTTTTAGGAATGGAGACGGAAGTTTAATGTATGAGGTAGAATTAGTGGTTCCACAAACACAAGAAGACACCTCTAAAAAAGAAGAAGCAACATCAGAACAGAAACCAAACCCGAAAGATGAAAAGAATAAAGGTAAAGTAAAAAAGAAGTAACCGATGTTTAACACAACAACATGGACAAAACCAACAGAGGTGGAGCGTAAGTGGTACCTTATTGATGCTAAAGGTATACCGCTTGGGCGTTTAGCCTCAGTGATCGCTGTATATCTTACTGGTAAGTTAAAACCCAATTATGTACCCAATGTAGACATGGGAGATTATGTTGTGGTTATAAATGTAGACAAGATCGCATTTACTGGTAAAAAACTCGAATATAAAGAGCTTATCTCTCATTCTGGATATCCTGGTGGGCTTAAAAGAGAACGGGTTAAAGAGCTTATGAAGATTAATCCTAAAAAGGTACTTCTTATGGCAGTGAAACGTATGCTTCCTAAAAACAAATTGAGAGCTCATTATCTTAAGCGTTTAAAGATGTATATAGGTGATAAGCATCCTCATATTGCTCAAGCACCTAATCTAATTGAGATAAAAGACGTATGATCACAATAGAGGATTTAAAAACCCGAAAATATATCGAAGCAGTAGGACGAAGAAAAGAGACTAGCGCAAGGGTACGTATTTATGAACTTAAATCAGGGGAGACACCGTTTTTTATCATTAATGAGAAAGAAGCTGAAAAATTCTTTGATGATTTTGATCGTCAACATATATTGTATCCTCTCCAGGTAGTAAACTTACAAGGAAAATTTGGTATCTCAGTTAAAGTACGTGGAGGAGGAATGACAGGATGGAAAGATGCTATTCGTCTTGGGTTAGCTCGTGCGCTTGTGAAATATAATCAAGACCTAAAGCCTAAACTACGTAAAGAAGGGTTACTTACCCGTGATCCGCGTGTGGTTGAGCGTAAGAAGGTAGGTCTCAAGAAAGCTCGTAAGGCTCCACGCTGGCGCAAACGTTAAAGATAGTATTCTTGTAGTTGATTCAATGGAATCGAATTGTTTTCAGCGGTATATAGTTTTTTCACTCCTAAAAACGCTGCAAGATTCGTAATCTCATAAAGATATTGATGTAGCATAGTGCGCGAACAGGCGCAGCGGGCAAGCTGAAACCGTTTACCGCAGTTACATGGAGGTATAATGATGGTAAGGTTATAGAAGGCTTCTAGATAGGGTAATTTTGAAAGATTGAGCCGAATCGGTTTAAAAATCCAGTTGTTTAAAAAGGTGGGATACAAACGGATCTGGGTTAATGACGGTAACTTTAGTAATCTAACGGATGTTTGGTTTATTCTGTTTATCCAGCTTATCTGAGAATATATCTTGGTATCAAGATAGCTTTTTAGTGATGGTAGGAATTCTAAAAAAGTGCTAATGTCGGTTGTTGGGTTTGTGTTGATAAAGATACGAATGTTTTTTCTGTGTGGAGGCTTAAGCTGTTTTTTGAAAAAATAACGATAAAACAGATGGGCTTCGTCATGATAAGGTTTAAAAGAGGTAGATATTTTTTGTGTCAGAGACTTTATAAGCCACTTTAAAAAAGGTTCTAGGTCTTCTAACTGGTTGATCTTGTACAACAAAGGATTATGGATTCTTATTGTAACCCGTTGATATTTAAGTAAATCTTGTTTTTTGAGGATCTCTTCGTAGAATTTTAAATCACGTGAAAGATCAGTGGTTATGTGTCCTGTAATTTTAAACTGGGGAACTCCTTTTCTTATGATTACTTCAATTTTTAATAAAGTAGGGAGTTTATCTTGAGGAGTCACAAACTGATAGATAGTATGTATTTGGGGCATTGTAATGAGTATATTTAAAAAGTGTTACGTCTGTTGGTATAATTCTTATACCCTATAGTAGTAGGGGGCGCGCGTGGTTGTAGGGTATAAAACCCTATAACCACGAGGAAAGTCCGACCTCCGAAGATGGGGACGGGGGAAACCCCGGCAGGCGAAAGCTTGCGGATAGGGCCACAGAAATTAGACGTGGCGTAAGCCACGGTGAAACGGGCGCAAAAGCCCTATAGGTAACCCCTCCCCGGAGCAAGGTCGCAGGTTGACCGCTAAGAGAAATGCGCCCTAAAACAGAAGTCGGCTTACTCTACTACTATAGGGCGTGTTTTATCAGTTGATGGATATCTCCTTTAATAAAGACATGAGGATTGATAAGGATCTTGTACAGGAAATTGTCGAAACGTCGAAGTCTCAACTTTAGATCCGTTGGAGTAAGAAGGGTAAATACTATCGCGTTTCCTATTTTATTCTCTAGTTCTTCGATTTTTTGATTAAGTTTCATTACGTTTATCTCTCCTATAAAAACGACATCTACATCGTATTCTTCTTTGGGGACCTGAAGTATATAATGGTGGGTTAGTATTGCAAATTCGATCAATTCTTCTTTTGAGATCTCACGATACAGTAGATATCCTAGTCCATATGCTTTATGGAACATAGTTAAGATATCGAAATAGAAGGGATGGTCTCTATTAAGTACCAGAAGATGTTTTTTCCCTTTTACCTCTTTATGGATGATCTCATTTTTCTCAAGTTGCCGGACCGCATAGGCGATTGCATTAACGTTAAGCTTTATGCGTCTTGATAATTCTCGTACAGTAAGGCTCTCATTAGGATTAAACACAAGCTCTTTTATTATCTCTCTTTTAGCTTTACTGTTTATGAGGGTACTTAATGAAGCAAAAGGTTTGTACATACAAGATTATATCATTTTTAAAGCATATTATTTGCTCTAAAGCTATAATAATCTTCTTTTGTAATAATGATATGGTCAAGCAGTTTGATTCCTAAGAGGTTAGCGAGGGCATCGATTGCCTGAGTTGTTTTTATATCGTGTTCACTTGGGGTAGGATTTCCTGAAGGGTGGTTATGGACAAGGATAATACGGTCTGCATTATATTTTAGAGCAGTCTTTATTACATCTTTGGGGGTTATTAGCACGTAAGACTGCTTGCCTTTGGCAAGGAGTTTAAATTCAATGTGTTCTAATCGGGCGCTAAGAAGGTGGACATAGAAATACTCTTTTTTTCGGTGTCTTAAGAAACTGAAGATTTTTACTACCTGTTGAGGATGTTGGATAAAAATTCGGGCTTCTTTTTTCTTGATACGTTTGGCAATCTCTATAACAGCAAGAATCTGTGCTATCTTTGCTTCTCCTAGTCCGGGGATCTCTTTGAGTTGTTGCTTTAAGGTGGTTGTGGGTTGGTTAGAGACAAGAAGAGGGGTTACATGGTGCGCGAGCTTGAAAACATCAAGCTCGCGCACCCCCGTATTCAACACTATACTAACAAGTTCCTCTAATTTTAAACTTTCAGGCCCATGTATAAGTAATTTTTCGCGCGGAAGCATCTATTGGGATGTTATATCTCTAAAGGTTTTATAAAGTCACACTCAGGATACCCGCTACATCCGATAAAAATCCTCCCTTTTTTATTTTTTCGTTCCACCAGGTGTCTTCCACACTTAGGACAGGTTTCTTTTAACAATAAAGGCATAACCTTTTTAATCTTCGGATAATCCTTATGAGCCCAAAAAGGCCCATATGGTCCAAATTTAAGTTGGTATTCCCCCTTTTCTACCTCAGGAGGAATCACGTATTTCTCAAGATCTATATACGGTTTTATTCCATCACATTCAGGAAACCTACTACAGCTTAAAAATTTACCGAATCTCCCTACCTTTATAACCATGGGACTTCCACATTTTGGACATTGCTCGTTACTTTCTCCTATGATTAAAAGATCTGCCTTATCTACATTGGCTTCTACCTCCTTTACACGCTTTATAAATTCAGGAAAGATCATATCTATTACCGTAACCTTGTGTGTCTTTGAGTTAGCTATCTGGTCAAGTTGATCTTCGATCTTGGCTGTGAAATCATAGTCTACTATTTTTGGGAAATACTCCTTTAGAAATTGTACAATGATCTTTCCAAGCTCTGTAGGTTTGATAAACCTGCCCTCATACTCAACATAGTTTCGTTTAGGTAATATACTAAGAATAGTTGCATATGTGGAGGGTCTTCCTATGCCAAGTTTTTTAAGGGTTTTTACTAAGGTAGCATCTGTATATCTTTTAGGAGGCTTTGTTTGTTTCTCAACAGCTTCTAATTCAAGATTCAGGGTTTGTTTATTTTCGTAGATAGGAGATATTGTTTCTTCATTGTAGCCATAGATTGTTAAGAAACCAGGATCGATTAATGCGGTTTGCTCTGCATAAAAGATAAAAGATTTTGTATCAAATAGCTTTTTAGCTTTATCGTTTAGTGGAGAAGCAATATATTTTATCTTTTTTCTTATAGCAGGCTTTGCTTGTGTCGCTAAAGCCCGTTTCCATATAAGGGTATACAGTTTAAGATGCGGCGAAGGAATCTTTCCTTTTAAATACTCAGGAGTGAGGAAGATATCTATTGGTCTTATTGCTTCATGGGCTTCTTGAGCCACCTTACTTTTGGTTTTGTATTCACGTATTTTTTCATTAAGAACACCTTTATATTGTTGAGTTATGAAACTTCTTATACTTTTTATAGCTTGCTTACTTAGTCGGTATGAGTCGGTGCGCATGTAGGTAATAAGAGCCTTCTGCCCAATACCTTTTATGCTAAGACCTTGATATAGTTGTTGGGCAATCTGCATGGTGTATTTTGCAGAGTATCCTAAAATACGGTTTGCGTCTTGTTGAAGCGAGGCTGTATCATAGGGAGGTGGGGGTGTTACTTTGATCTCTTCTTCAGATATCTTTTCTATTTTTACTAGATTGTCTTTTTTAAAAAGTTGTAAGATCTCCTCTGCTTCTTGTTTTGTAAATCTGCATGGTTTTAGATTAGAGTGTTTAACTATCTTGAAAATAACTGGGGTGTTAGTGCTCTGGATAATATAGAATTTTTCGGATTTAAACCTTTCTATCTCTTCTTCACGTTCCACTATAAGGCGAAGGGCTGCGGATTGTACCCTTCCTGCTGAGAGACCATACCTAACCTTTTTCCAAAGAAGCTGTGACAAAGGATATCCTATCAGGCGGTCAAGGATTCTTCTCGTTTGTTGAGCTTCTATAAGGCCACTATCAAGGTCTCGAGCTTTTTTAATTGCTTGTTGGATAGCTTCTTTTGTAATTTCATGAAATACTATCCGTTTATAGTGATCTTTATCTAGCCCTGCTATTCTAACTACCTGCCATGCTATTGATTCTCCTTCTCGATCAGGATCTGATGCAAGCAAAACTAATGGGGCTTTCTTAAGCCTGTTTTTAAGACGTTTAATTACCTTACCTTTTCCCTTTATTGTTACATATGTTGGGGCATAATCGTTGTCGATATCTACCCCTAGTTTGTTTGTGGGGAGATCGATTAGATGTCCGAAGGTAGCTTCAACATCATATTGATTATTAAGATAGCTTTTAATCGTTTTTGCTTTGGCGGGTGATTCTACCACTATAACTGGTTTAGCCATAGCCTAATAGTACCACATTAGTTTAACCAGTATGTTTTACGATGGTTATTTTTAAAGTATACGCCACCTGCTGTGGCGTAACAGATCTTCTTCGGTTTTAGAACATATACAGGTTTGTTTAGTAATGATGCAAATGTCGCTGTAATGAGAGCACCGCTTTTTAAAGGAGCTTGCAATAACACTAAAACTTCAGCAAAAGAAGCGATTAGTCGGTTTCTGAGTACTAACCGTCTTGTAAAAGACCAGGCTGGAGCCCATACATATTCGCTTACAAAGCTTTCTTCTTCGGTAGCCTTTATCTCTGTAGGAGTCTCTGCAAGCACTTCTACTATTGAAATATTATTTTTTCGAGCAAGATGGGTAGCTAAAGTATCGCATCCTCGAGCCATGCCGCTTATTACTACAGGACTAGAGTATCTTTTAAAAAATCGTGGAAGGGTTTTTACACTTTCTGAAACTGTCTCCCACAAAGGAGCACGTGTACCGACAATCCCTATTGGGGTAGAGGTTTCTAGGTGGTTTATCTTTCCTTTAAAAAAGAGAATCATTGGCGGAAAAATCCCTTGAAGAAGAGATGATGGATAGTTTTTGTCATTAATTGTAATGTAGTTTATCTCGAAACTGTGGAGTTCATTTAAGTGGTTTAAGGCGTTGTTGGCCTTTCTTGAGTCGAACTTATCCCATAAAGATTTTAGTTTTTTAAGATTTCCTTTTATTCCATAGCGTAAACTCGGTACCTTGTGGAATAAGAAAGTTATAGTTTTTTCAATAGTTGATCTGTTACAAAGCCCAAGGTTTGAAAATAATAGCCAGATGTCAAGGGTTGTAAAAAAGTGTTGGGTCTGGATATTCATTGCCCAATACGTAAAAAGAATGTGTTTTTTAAGAAGGGGTTTTAAAAGGGTGATGCCATTCATTCATGCTAAGAATAGATCTAGAATCTTTGGAACAACGACATCTGAACAGGCCGTTTTGCGGGGGTAAGTTTAAAGATTGTTAAATAAGGCTTAATGGGTTCTATAAAAGGAGAAGGAGTTTTTTCACTAAATCCTAGAATGACCATTTTCTTTGCACGGCTTAAAGCTACATAGAAAACCCTTTTCTCTTCTTCGGGGTCACCATAAATCGCCGGAATACTGTTATTATTCACAAAAGGCATTATTACTCCATCAAACTCTAAACCTTTGACCGAGTGGATAGTTGCTACTTTTATAGGAACCGAAGAAGATACCGCTACTTTATTTTTTATGTTTTTTATCTTTTCTACAAGCATCGGAAGTACTTCCAAAAGAGCGTCGTGAGAATATCTTGTAATTTCATTGTTTATCTCACGAAAAGGCTCAGGAATCTCATCAAGAGCTTTATTGTTCCCTAAAATATATTCTTCAAGTTTTTCTACTGTCTTTTGGGCTTTGAGATTAAGCTGAGTAAGATCTAAAAATGGAACATCATTTTTTCGTAAGGTTTGGGTAAGCAGACCTATCTCGTTTCTATTACGGACTAATATCGAGAGGGTAGAGTTAGTGTGTTGTAAGGTAACAAACTCCTTAAACAGCTGGTTCTCATATTCATTCTGTAGCTTCGGAGCTGTGAGGTTCATGTCTTTTATAAAGGCATGGTAAAGCAGGTATGCTATAGATTGAACAAATTGTTTCTTAGATATGTAACTTACACCAAATACACTACTATTTTGGCCACTCTGACTAATAATTGTTTGCCCTATTATAGCGCTTAGAATATCAGCCAGGTTTTGTCCGTAACGAAAGGATGTTGAAAGGTCCTTGCGGGTAAAATTGTGGATAAGCAAGAAACGTTTTAGATCTTCAACCGATGCTCCTTGAAACGAATAGATTGTTTGATAAAGGTCTCCTGCTAAGATTAGGTTCTTAAAACCATGATTTAAAAGAGTTGAGAATATAGAAAGGTGACGTTGGTTTAAGTCTTGGACCTCGTCAACAATGATAAGATCATAGTTTAATAAGGCGCTAATATATGCGGAAGGGTTATACATAGCATCAACCTCAAAAAGAACGTGGTTAAATACAGGCGGTTTCTGGTTAAGAAGCTTCTTTTTATACTCATTAAACTTATCTTTATCTTTAAACTCTTCTTTTAGCTTCTTTGATGTCAAAAGCACAGGCCCATGTTTTTGTTTAAAGACAGAATAAAGGAAACTATGAAGGGTTGTTATATTTACTGTTTTGTGTTCTTTAAATTTCTCTTTTAGTTGGTCTTTAATAAGTACGTTAAAAACAACAATTAATACTTTAGCATCTGGTTTTTGTCTTAAGAAGTGTTTTATTTTTTCATAAAGAGTGGTTGTTTTTCCGCATCCTGCCGGAGCGTGAAGAAAAAGAGGGTAAGCATTTGTTTCTATAAAACTTCTCTGTTGCTCTGTAAGAATCATAATATAAGAGAACCTTCTTAGATTAATGTAAGCTGTGAATCTTGGTTCTCTTGGGAAATTAGCTTTTCTCTTTCTATGGTTACTTTTCCGTATTCTCCGTCGTATCCTGGTACGATTTTTATCTCTCCTTTACGTAGAAGCCTTATTGCCCGGGCAAGCTGGCTATCAAAAGAAGCGATCTCTTCTTCAGATTTATTAAGAAGTATCTCAAGCTCTGGTCCAAGATTTGATACTGCCTCTAAATATCGGCGTTTAACCTTGGTAGAAGTGCGCGTACTGTTATAGATTGCAGCGATTATGTCATCAAGGGGAATAATATAGGAGGTTTTGTACCTTTGAAGAAGTTTTTGGTTTGCTTCTTGCTGTCCTTTAGCGAGCTGATAGACCCGATTAAGAACACCTATTGTTAAGGGCTGGTTGCATTTTGGGCAGATACCGTTGTGTTTTTTCGTTTCTGTTGGATGAAAACTTACCTTGCAGTTTCTGTGTCCATCATAGTGGTATTTTCCTTCTTGAGGGTAAAATTCAATCGTACCTACTAAGTTTTCCCCGGTTTTTAAGGAGTTTAGTAGATCCTCATAAGTTGTGATTTTGGTATGTACATTTGCTTCACGCCCTATTCTCTCAAGCGAGTGCGAGTCAGAGTTTGAAGTAAGAATATATCTATCAAGCTCTTTTACTAATCTATTCATAAAAGGATCAGAAGAAAGACCAGTTTCAAGGGTAGTTATGTATTTGCTCATATCTGCAAACGCTTCTTCTACTGAGTCAAAACCAGATTTTGAGCCAAACAGACTAAAATGAGGAGTCCATATATGGGCAGGAATGATCATCGCATCATCGTCATGTTCTAACACTATTTCTACCATATTACGTACGTTTATTCCAAAGATAGGCCTTCCATCTGCACTTACATTCGATCGTTCGGCAAGGTATCTACTTAGTTCTTCAGCCTTTTCTAAGTGTGATAACACGATTACAAGGTGAATCCTCCGTATTTTTTCACCTTGTTTGTATATATGACTTGTTTCTACAGTTGGTACAAACACCATGTCTTTAGGCCTAAAAACAGGAGCAAGCTCATTTTTAATCTTTTTTGTAAGAGAGCTGTTTAATCGGTAAAATCCTGTTTTTTCATCATATACAAGCTGATCCTTAGCTTCTTTGATCCATTGGGGATGGAGTATATCTCCGGTTCCTAGAATATCGACCCCTTTTATTAAGGCCCATTTATATAGGTTTGGATAGGTAATATATTTACTCGTAGCCCGAGAAAACCGTGAATGAATATGAAGGTCTGAGATCACAAGAGACATATTTTGATTGTACCAGATCTATTGCGGGGCCAGGATTCGAACCTGGACCAACGGGGCCAGAACCCGCCGTTCTACCATTAAACTACCCCGCAGTAAAACTAAGATGATACTAGTGGATTATAATATACTACCTTGCAAAATCTAAATTATCCCGTATAATACTTATCATGGCGATGGTTATTGCTCATAAAAACGAGTCTATTACAAGCCTGCTTATGAGATTTCAGCAGCAGGTGTTAAAAGAGGGGATAGTGCGTGAATTGATCGAACAGAGATATTATGTTACACGAAGGGCAAAGATCCGTAAGCGACGTATCGATTTTTATCGTGCTTTAAAGCGTGCGAAGAGACGGGCTCGCAAAAAGATCAGAACTGTAACCCGTATAAAACCCAAGATTTTTTAAAATTTTTCTCTTTATCTTTTTTATTTCGTTATGATATCGTTTAAAACGATACAAGCGGAGTCCTTAAAGTAGTATCTAGCCAGTTGTTAAGCAATATCGGGGCAAAATAGTTTATTCCTGCTCCGAAACGGTAGGGTGGTGTACTATCAAAGAGGTAAACTAGTTGATATTCATCTAATTTATTAAGAAACCACTGATTCTGTTGCTCTTGGCGGTATCTTTCGGTTAATACCTGTTTGATCGTATCTTTTACTTCTTCTAATTTTTTGCTTCCAAAGAATACATCTTTGTTTTCTTCATAGTAAGTTTTTATCTCTTCTTCGCTTGGTTCGTAATTGATGGGAACAAGGGTATTTAGCATAATGTTCATTTTGATGAGGTACCTTAATTGTTTCTCGTCGATCCCTGCTTGCAAGAGAAGGTCTTCTAGGGTGATGTTGTTTTGATTCTTAATCTCTTCGATACGTTGATCTACCATATCTTCAGTAACTACAATACCGTTTCTTTTTGCTTCTTTTTCAACGATCTTTTTAGCCACCACCCTTTGGGTTTCAACTTCAAAAGTAACGGGGGTATTTTCATCTTTGAATGCGTTGAACACCTCTTTAGTGGTTACTACAACACCTTTGGGGCTAAATGCTACTACTTTGTATCTAAAATAAAGCTGTATTAATGTATCGGTAATAATTCCCAAAAGAAGTATTAGTAAAATAAAGAGTAAAGCTTTTTGTTGCCTAGTATCAGTTGAGAGTTTAACACGGATTTTGGGGAACGAAAATTTAAAACCTTTTTGGGTTTTTGTTCTTGATTTGGCTTTGGTTCTAGTTCTTTTACTCTTACGAGGCATACGCTATATTAACACTTATATGTTACTATTTCAAGTGGAAGTAATAAGTGTATATATTCTCTTTGGGATGATAGATAACTACATACTTTGATCCACCTTTTTTGGGGTATTCTCCTCGATAGACGATCTCACCGTCTAATATTGCATAGACTGGCGCTCCTTCACCTACAAGTCCGAAACAACCCTCGGTAGGTAGGTTTTGAAACCATGAAGAGCTCCTTAGTGTTGTAGAACAATACTGAGCAATCTCATACTTGTTTTTGCAGTATTTCTCTGGTCCGTGGTATCCCTCATCGAGGCTGACGAGATCCAAAGAGTATGTCGGTTGACCATATCTGTCTCTTCCATGATAATTTTGAGTTATATATGCCCCTTTCAAAGGTGCCATTGCACGTCCACTTTTAAGATATCTTCCTTCACGAAACAGTAATCCATCTGTTTCTACGGGAATGCCGCGCAGTCTTCCGTTTACCGGCTTTAATATTGAGAAGTGAAGATGTGATCCGAAGGCACAACCCGTGTGTCCTTGGAATCCTATTATTGTACCTTTTAATACAGGATCTCCTTTCTTAGGAAGAAGTCCTTGTTCATACAGTCGTACTAACATGTTGATTAGTTCTTGGGCTATTCTGTTTCTCTCTGCTAGTAGTTGATCTCTTTTTTTCTGATATTCTTCATAAGATCTCTCAATCTCTGCAAGTAGGTTGTTTATTTCTTCTTTTTTCTTAGTTAACTCTTCTTTTGATCGGTTTAATTCTTCAAGCTCTTTGTTAAGCTCGTTTTGCTTTTCTAGAACCTTTTTCTGTTCTTCTTGCAGGATCTGTTGTTGTTCTTTGATGTGTTTTTGAAGCAGCGTAAGATAATTGAGTTTACTTCTGTATTCAGTAACAGAGTAGTTTAGGTAGGCGATAAGTTCGAATATATTGTAGATTTTCCCTTCTAATAGTAGTTGTTCCCAGGGTAGTGCCTGAAGAGAGTAGTTGAGTAATAGATATTTTTTGATGGATGCTTTTGTATGTTCGATCTCAGCGGTTTGGCTATCGATCTCTTTCTGAATCTTATCTA
>WFTI01000033.1 GCA_015485585.1 Candidatus Dojkabacteria bacterium
CGGTTGTACCAGTTTATTGTGGGGTTGGGGGGCATTGTTAAATTATAGCAATTATTTAATTAACAAATTCAACATATTCTTTGACAAAAACGTAATATCTGTTACCGTATAATGTGTAAAAAGCCCGAGTACTCCTCATCTTTTAGAGACGCAAATTGGTTGACACCACTTGACATAAATGATATATTCTTATACATCACCAAGATGGGGATCCCCTAGGGAGAACCCATCGCCCGTGCTCCAGGGGTCATGCTGGAGCATATCTTATTTTGCAAGTATTTTTCGTAAAGAAGGATGAGACAGATCTAACCATAAAGAGGTGGGTAAGTGTCTATATAAACTTGAAGCCTTTGTTTTGTTGGGAAATATAAGTCTTATTAGTCTATTCGCTTCTTTTAGTTTTCTTACTAACCGAATATAATCACCATCTTGGGTTACAAGGACAAATTTTGAGTTTGGTTCTTCATAAAAGGAAGTTAGGATGTCAAATATTATATCGACATCTACATTGCCTTTCTTCTGGGATATTTGTAGGGGATTATGAATCCTGAATTTTAAGGTAAAACCGTATTCACGCAGATTGCGATATAACGATGTGTATTTCTTTTCGCGTACTCCAAGATAGTAGAACATCTGTTTAGGAAAGAACTTTCTTTTAAGATATTGACTTAATTTGTTAAAGTCTATTTCCCAAGGAGGAGAAGCTGTTTTTACCCCCTTATAGAGGTTGTGTCCGTCAATATAAACATAAATATTATTTCTCGTCATAAAGAGATTTTACCTAACCATTGTTAAGATTTCTCTGAAAACTTCAAAAATTTTCCCTACCCCATTACCACCCCTAAAAACCATGTTTTGTTGTCTTTTAGATCTTGCAGGTCGTGATCTATTATCTCAAGGTCGTAGATATCTGCTAAAATTTGGGGACCCAATATTGCGGTGCCTTTTGGTAACTTGCCTTCAGCAAGTTGCTTAGCCGCATATGCTGTGTCAATTAGGGGTCCTTTTCCAACAATCTGTTTTAGATGAGGATACTTCTTGGCAAGATTGTTTTTGCACTGTTTAAAAACCTGGGGGTGTGCCATAATTTGGGTTATCTCTTCGAGTTTTGTATCTTTTCTCTTCATTAAGAAGTGCCTCACTAATATGTAAAATTCAGCAATTATTTTTATATTATATTTTGCTAAAGCACGGGCGGATTCCCATACTAGACCTCCTTGGGCGTTGTGAATTGCAAAGATCCCTATATCGATGTTTCCACGATAAAGATTAGAAAGCACCCGCTCTGTTGTATAAAGATACTTAATTTTGGGATTTTTTATATTGTATTCTTTTATAAACTTTTGATAGGCTATCTCATTAAAACTCCCTACTCCGCCCTGAATTCCGATCGTAGTGTACGGAGGGTTAACCCTTTTGGGAAGCAGTTTATTGTAGATCTTCTTGTAGGCACTTCCAAGCTTTGTGCGCATCTTTTTGGTATAAGGATTGTAATGTTGCAGGTCATAAAAAAGCTCCCATGTATCGTTTACAGTTTGCTGCATAATCTCGTAGAGTTTTTCGGCTCCTTTGGTATCAATAGGAGTGGGGGCAAAATCAAAAGCTTTTAACATTCTTCCTATAAAATGTGCTACACCTTGCGAATAAGCAGCATATTTATCGTGTGTTTTAGGGTCCATTTCGATAATTTTTAAACCTTTCTCTTTAAAAATCTTTTTAAGTCTGTTGTAATTTTGTTTTCTGGCAGAAAGGTTGTGCATAACCATTCGTAGCCCGTTAAATCCGTTTCTACTTGAATCAGGACCAAACATCGGATGAGTAAGTATAAATTGAAGTTTCGGGTCTTCTTTAAGCGCTTTTTTGAACACTTTATACGGATGAGTTTTGACCGATAGTACATCAACTACTACGTGGTTTGAGTGTAAAAATCTAAGATGTTGTTTGAATATCTTTTCAAATTTATTAATAGGGACTGCAAAGAAGATAAAGTGAACATTTTGCTGATCTTTACGATCTAGTTTCTGAGCAAGGTACGTATAAAAGTCTTTAGGGGTTTGAAACACTTTGATCTTGTTTTCTGGTATATTTAACTTTTTAGTAAAGTCAAGAATCTCTTGAGCAGGAACAAACGGGTCGATTATAAAAAGTAAAGTTTTCTCTTGTTTAATTGTGTCTTTAAGTAAGCGTGCAAGGGTTTTCCCAAATCTTCCGAATCCTATAATGGTAAAGGTATGCATTGTTAATTATAAAATCTCTTCAGGTGAAATTATCTTTATAGGCGCTTTTATTTTTTGATGGATTTTTAAAAAGTCCTCTTTATCACGCGTTACAATTGCTTTACAGTTAAAATGTTTTGCCGTAAGATAGTGAAGGAGATCTTCAAAATCTAGGTCATCGTATCTAAAGGCTTCTGTAATGATTTCAGTAGGTAAAGGAACTAAGGCGAAACTGTTTATAAGCTCTTTTACTTTATTTTTGTCAATTCTGTATTTTTGAGCAAAATACATCACAATATGTACAGTCAAAGTACTGAGCCTAAGTTCTCCCCTCTGAAATAAGATTTCTAGCACTTTTGATGAAGAAGCTTGAAGCTCTCCGCGATCAAGTATGATATCTAATAGTATGTTGGTATCAATGTACCAAGAGGTCATCTGTCTCTGAGATATTTTTCCTCTAAAATTTTATGATAAAGTTCTTTGTAGCTCATGTTTTTAGGTAGTTTAACAGGAGGTAATTTAGAGAGCTCATCTAGTACTTTTTTTAGTTTCTTCAATTTTGTTGCTCTATCCATTTCCTCAGTATATTCCACCTTCGCCACTTTCTTTCCTTTATAAGTTATATACACCATCCCATATGTTTTAAGTTTCTCTAAAAAGTCTTTAAAGTTGCGTTGGATGGTTCTTGCGTTTATTGCGGGAATCATATTTAGAGTATATTGTCAGACATTTTGTTTGTCAATGATTTCAGCAATTTTATGGCTTTTTGAACTCCTTGCCCTCTACGTAAGATCTTGAAGGGTTTTTCAGTAAGATCTATAACGGTTGAGGGGGTATTCTTGGTAGTTTTGTCAAGCTTTACAAACAAAGCGGCATGTTTTAGATTTTCCATGGGAGTTTCTTCTATCAGATCTTTAAGCTTTATATATGGACCTTTTGAGCTCTGGTTGGCAGAGGTTGCGGTTAACGGAAAATTAACAAGTTCTAATATGTCTTTAATCGGTTGATAGTTTATGATCCGGATTCCGATTGTATCTTGATCTGTTTTTATCGGAGGTATGAAAGTCTCTTTACCTTTTGACGAAAGCTTTAAAATTATTGTATAAGGACCTGGTAAGAGCTTATTTAAGATCTCTTTTTGCCTCTTATCAATCTCCACATAAGGAGATATGGTATCTAGATCTTTTACAAAAACAGAGATCGGTTTATTCGGATCACGTCCTTTAAAGGCTATAACCTTTTCTATTGCGGTTTTTTCAAGGGCATTGGCTAAGATTCCATAAACCGTATCGGTTGGAAAGATAACAATCTGGTTACTTTTAAGAAGTTCTGCTGTTTTTTTAATAGAAGTTTTAGAAAGCTTTAGAATATAAGGATTCTTTAT
>WFTI01000034.1 GCA_015485585.1 Candidatus Dojkabacteria bacterium
AGCGTATATAATTATTTCCTAAGTTCTACTAAGATCTCCCCCAACAAAGAACATGAACGCCAAACAGTACACATTAACCCCAGAAGACCTTAAAAAAATCAAAAAAGAGATAAAAGAATTAAAAGAGAAGATTATTCCTCAGCTTGCTGAAGAGCTACATGAGGCACGGGCAGACGGTGACCTTCGTGAGAATGCTCCTTTCCAGATATTAAGAGAGAAGCTTGCTGATGCAAAGGTGAAATTGGCCAAATACGAAGAGATGTTAAAACACCATATTCTTGTAAAAACTAAAAAGAAAGATGTGATATCGCTCGGAGACACCATAATCATCGAGATTAATGGAAACCAACAAAAAGTTACTATCGTAAGTGAAGTTGAGGCAAATCCTGCAGAGAATAAGTTCTCAGTTGAAAGCCCCCTAGGGCAGGCTTTAATAGGGAAAAAAATAGGAGAAACCACCACATTACCGAACGGAACAGAGATAAAGATTGTAAAGAGGGTCTAACCAATGGAATGGCTCAACACAAACTCGCCAGAAGAGGTCGTTTTATCTGTGATTCCTAGATTTCGAAAGAGGCTCCCTCCTTTTGATAAAAGAATTAATGTAGAAGACTGGGTTCCTCAAAGTCTACCCGATCGTGAAAAAGCGATGTTTATCTTTCTTACGACATCAGTTGATTATGGTATGAAAAGTCCTGTCCTTTATAAAGGAATGTTAGAACTTATAAAAGAATACCCATGGTTCTTAGATCCCCAGAGACTGTCGCACGTTAGTAATCAAGAGATCATCTATCTTGTAAGAAAATTTCTACATCTCAGGTGGCCACAAAATGCCACAAGATACTACAAAGAAAATGCTAAAAAGCTCCTTCTCAAGTACCAAGGAAATCCCATTAACATATTCAAAAAAATCTATGCTAAAAGGGTGGTAGAAGAGTTAAAAACATTCTTAGGATTTGGCTCAAAAACTACATATCTTGCCTTTCGTGCAACGGTAAATATTTTCAAACTAACCTATAAAGACATAGATGACGTGGGAATGCCGATAGATAGACATAAATTGAGAGCCACTTATTACTGGGGTTTTATAACAGAAGAAGATTTTGCCAAAAGAAATATACATAAAGTTGCAAACATATGGATTACTGCCTGCAAAAACACTCAGATCAGCTGGTTAGAATTTGATCGAGCCTTCTGGATATTGACAAGAAACATACGTTTGGTATACTGAAAGTAAACATGGCAATAAATATCCTCAATTCACCTAAAAAACTGGTAGTTATTCTATTCTTAGCCACTGTGCTTATAACAGGTGGTGTCTTCTTCTACTACTATATAAATCAAGAGAAAGCCAGCGAAACAAAGGTAACCGAAACAAAAGAACAAAGAGAACGACGTAGAATGGGAAGAAGAGGAGAGGGAATGAACGAAGAAGAGATAGCAAATGAATGTGGAGACAAACCAGCGGGTGAATATATCCAATACCTTTTTGACAATCGGAAATCTTTCAACTTCAAAAATATGTTCGATGATAAAACATACACGATTAAATGGGAGATTACAGGTCCTGAAGAGAAACTTAAGATTCTACAGGAACATATAGAACAGATGGGATGTCTATTAAGTAAGGGGGTAACTCCTCGTCGCTGGGATCCTGCTTTTGTTGCAGAACAGAAGGTCAAGAAATACGTAAAAACAAAGGTTGATATAGAGAATAACATCTTAAAGGTGGAAAAGAAAGCAGAAAACCAATGCGCCTATGAGGTCATAAGACTTCACGCTCAGATAGTAGAGGGCTTCTTTACAAAAGGACGAGACGAAGCCCGACAAGCCCATTCCGTCGAGAGCATAGTAGATATCTGTAAGAAAGAAGGTATAGATATCAAATAACAGTTTTACCTTCTAAAAAATTTACAGAGATTTATAATCTTACCATGAAACTCTTTTTCGTTGGCATTGGAGGCATCGGCATGTCAGCCCTTGCTCGTATTTTTAAAAACCTAGGTTTTAAAGTATACGGTTCTGATGTAAAAGAAACTCCTATAACAGCACAATTAGAGAATGAAGATATCGAGGTTTTTATAGGCCAAACAAAAGAGAACATTTTAAAAGTTAAACCTCATCTGGTCATAAGAACCAACGCTGTCTCAGAGGACCATATTGAGGTAAAAACCGCAAAAGATCTAAAAATTCCTGTACTTACCTATCCCCAAGGGGTAGGGATTATTAGTAATCTTCTACCATCCATCGGAATAACAGGAACCCATGGGAAAACTTCCACAACCGCTATGATATCAAAGATATTTAAAGACGCTGATACCGATCCCTTTGTGCTTATTGGAGCCTTATACTCAGAGTTTGGAAACAAAAATTTCAGAATCCCCACAAGAAGTACAGAGGAGATTCAGAACAAAGTCAGAAAAGTGCTACGTAAAGTTTTAAAATCAGCTGATAACATAACCTCAACAGTGTTTACAAGAGAGCTTTTTGAAAAACACAACATAAAAAAGATAAAAGCTCCGTTTTACTTCATCTTTGAAGCAGATGAATATAAAGATGCCTTCTTGAACCACTCCTTTGATTATCTGGTTATTGTTGATGTTGATTATGACCATGCTGATTACTTTAAAAGCAAAAAGCAATACCTTACCTCTTTTGCAAAAGCAATTCTCAATACGAAGAAAGCTGTAATCTTAAATAAAAGATCAGAAAATATCCAAGAGATTCTTAACATTGCTAAAAGTCTAGATAAGGACTCTCAACTCCCTGAGATAGTAGATTACTCTTCGTTTATTGAAAAAACTAAGCAGCTTAAACTTTATTTAAAAACCGACTTTATTATCATCGATGCTTCAGCCGCTTATGCCCTTGCCAAAAAAGTTTCGATTCCTGAAGATATAATCATTAAAAGTCTTGAGGTATACAAAGGAGTTTGGAGACGTTTTGAAGTTATACGTGAAAAAAGCAAAAACACACCTTACATAATCAACGATTATGCTCATAACCCTAAAAAGATCTATATGGCACTGTTGGCTCTTTTTGACTTTGTTAAACAACACCAACTAAAAAAAGTAACCATCATCTTTGAACCGCATCAATATAACAGGCTTTATACCCTACAAGATGAGTTTGTAGGTGTAATTACTAAAATATTAAAGAAACACCATCGCTTCATTGAAGCTTTTATAATTACAGACATCTATGCGGCAAGATCTACTAAAGAAGACAGAGAAACAATAGATGCAAAGAGGTTTATAGAAAAAGTAAACAGGGTATTAAAACAAAAGAAAATTCCATTTAGAGTTATCTATGGTAATACCCCGAAAGAGCAGGTAGAAAAGATCCAGAAAAACCTTTATCAATGCGACGCTATCTTATGTCTTAGTGCCGGCGAGTTAGGAATACTAGTAGAAAAAACACTAAAAGGTTGACAACCCCCTGTTTTGTTAAAATCTTGTATGTCACGTAAGATTTTTTTAAGTTATAAGAACATTCCAGAAACCGATAACCTGTCAGAATCTTATGTGGTAAAAGCCCTAAACATCTACGGATTAAAAATTACAGCAGGACTCTTTGCATGGCACACCCCTTATCGCGGCGACTCTGAAACTATGGGACAAGATGCAGCAGGAAGAATAGAAAAGATCAACAACCATCTCGAGCTATCGATTGCTGTTGCTGATGGGGTAACCGGCTGACCCCATGTTTTTGGTGAAAATCACAAGTTTCTCATATCTGGAAAATTCGCAGAAGAAGCGGTTAAAGCCTTTCTTAAAGGCATATCTCCAGCTAAAATCCCAAGGATCATATACACTCAGAAAGGAAAAGACCCCCAAAACATCATAGGAGCCACCACCTTATCTACGGTTCATCTTAAACAGACAAAAAATCTTTACGTTCTAAATATTACAATGAGTGGTGATAGTCCTGTTATAGTGATCTCAAAAGAGAAAGGAAAACGATTTAAAGCCACAATTTTTAAACCCACCCTAAAAAACGGGTATATAACCTTAAGAACTACAGACGAATACACCTTAAAAGTCCCTATCCAAGATTTTGTGGCACTTGTTGCTATTACAGATGGGATAGAGCCTGCATTAAAGTACATAGATAAAGATCTTTCCATCTATGAACCAATTACCTGGATAAAACTATTCGAGCAATCTCAAAACAATAACCAGAGCTTCCAAGAATATATAACAGATATCGTGCAAAAAGAGAAATCAACCGCGTACAAAAACTTAAAGAATAACAAAGAAACTTTCTCTGACGATGTTGGGTATATGGTAGTAGAAATGGATCTTTTTCATGAAAATGTACATGCCAGGATGTTCAGTGCCCTCTAACATATTATTATGGAACATTTCCCGCGTTCTTATCCAGAAACTTTTAGTACCTCACCTTCACCAAAAATAATAAAACCAAACTGGTACCCACGCTCCTTAGAGAGCCTACCTCCACAAGAGGCTATAGAGAAGTTGCAAGAAGGACCACTCTTAACGGCAACTCTACCGTTGATCCTTTTTTCTATCCCACTGGGCAGAAGAAAAGAAACATACATTGTTTCGGGAGTAAGATCAATAGGAGGAAAGCCAAGAGTCACTGGTTTAGGAGGGGGAGTAACGAACCATCTAACGGGCGGAATACCAGAGATAAAACCTCCGAGAAAAAATTTGACCCCGGAATACATAAGAATGTCTCTCCTAAGAGAAATATCGGAAGAAGGATTATCTCCACTAGATCTATTATATCCTGGTATCCGGGATTACCTAGCAAAGTACTGGAAAACTCATCATGCCCCACGAATCCCCGATACTGTAAGATTTATAGGATGGGAAGGAAGAAGAATTATAGTAGACGCCCTCTTTTCTCCCCCAAGGAAGCCTTTTAATATTTCTTATAGCAACTATGTAAGACTGCGTTCTAAAGCATCTCTAGAATGCACAGGAAGAGTATTTCTCGAGTTCTGGAAAACCCAAAAAGCATTTGACAAGTTGATTAAAGGTTTGGGGCTATCTATGGAAGATTTGCTTAACAAGCCTTGGGAAGAAGTTTTTCCACATTTAATAAAAATAGCTCAGGAACTTTACCAGAATGGTTTAGAAATAGAGGAAAAAATATACCGTTTTGGCTTTACCCCATCAGATGCCATTGTATATGTCATCTCATTCCTTAGACTTTTCACATTCAGTCATGAAAAACGCCCCCCATCCCTCCCAAAAGTTATTTTTCAAGGCAAAACAGCAATCGCAACAGCTGATACCTCCCTTTGGGATTATTCGAGTGGAAAATTTCAGCCAAAGAAAGAAGTTATACTAAGAGGATATCGTATTCCTCTATCTAATGGAAACGGTAAATCTTATGTGGTTATATCGCATGAGTTTTTAAAAGTCGTAGAAGAAATATACAGTAGCCTAGAGAAAATCCAAAACGTATTAGAGCTAGGTAAAAAAGCCTCAGAATTCTTTAAAACTGATCCAGAGGGCTTTCTTCAGAAAGTAAAAGGGTATTCTCATCTTTTCCCTAAGATAGACTATGATGAAAATGTATTTTTAGAGAGGATCCGAAAGTTTCTGGAGTTTATAAAAACTATTTTTGAAAAAACCAATGGTGAAGAAAACGCTTTCTCTCACTTTATTTCTAGATTAACCAGTACTATTGTTTCTCATCTTCGGGATTTAGATTTAGAGATCAATATTAATGTTTTACCCAGCTCCATTGAAGAATTTCTGATGTTTCTTAAAAAAGCCAAGGAAGCTCTGAAAGGATATCTATCTTCTAAGGTAGAAGCCGACTATTTATTCTACGCAATATTATGGCTTATAACATTCGCCCCTCTGACTGAAACTGTATTTGCAGAGTTATTTAGAAAGATAATAGAAAAACCAGGGGGATTAAAAAAACTTACTCCATATGTAACGGTTTTCCCGCCTCCTTCCCCTACTGTCCGATCCTTTTATCTCACTCCTTATAATAAGCTGCATTGGACTGGTGTACAACAATTATTAGAAAAATTTTCAGCCCAAGAAACTAAGGTATAATCTAAAAATGCTTAAAGTATTCTTTACCGGCTCGGTTAAGAGATACTCTGAAAGTAGGCCTTTATATCTAAAAATCATCAACTACCTTAAACAGAAAGGTTGTACCCTTACGTGGAACGTGGTAGAAACAACTGATTCCCGCATAAAAGCTAAGATCACCCAACTGTCTATCACCCAGTGGCGCACCATATATACTGACATGATAAAGAGTCTAAAAGAATCAGATGTATGTATTTTAGAGAATACTACCTCAGCTTTTAGTACAGGATATCTTGCCGGAATAGCTTTATCGTTTAATATTCCAACCCTTGTTTTGTTTGATCAAAACTCTAAACACACCTTTAAAACGTCTTTCATGCATGGTATTCTTCATCCTAAACTTGTAGTAGGAGAGTATAGGCATATATTGCATCTATATAAAATTATCGATGAATTCCTATCTTTATATGAACAGGAAGAGAATACTATAGATATCCACTTAAAATTAACTCCAAATGAAAAAAGTTTTCTTGACAAAACCGCTAAGCTTATGAAAACCACCCGCACAGCTATTATCAGAAAACTAATAAGAGATCTGATGTTTAGAAAAGATGCAGACTAGAGACGTACCCTCACCTCATAAACCTGAAGGGGAAGAAACTAAGCGATCTTTCCCCGTTTTAGCCACCGAAGGGATAAGCAATATTCTAGAAAAATACGAAAATGTTATTGAAACAGCAAAAAACATAATACAGAAACCGGCGAGGTTTAT
>WFTI01000035.1 GCA_015485585.1 Candidatus Dojkabacteria bacterium
GCAACAACTTACCCTGGGAAGATTACCCTTTCCGACTCCTTACACCTACACATACATTCACTATTTACCCTCACGAAAAGGTTGGAGCACTAACCGCAGTAATGCTCAAAAAACCAGAAAACTCTCCCGACCAACATAAGTGGTATTACATCCACTCCTCTCTTCCCAAAAGAGGTATTTGGGAGGAGATAATACAGCGTCAAATCCCTGATGTTATAGCAAAGATATTAAACCATCGTACTATATTGATAGGTTTTTCCCTTGAACCTTTTCGTGTTTTAACGGATGCAATACGATTCGGAAGGAAATATCCTACCTATGAAGAACGCCAAAAGATGAAGATGATTGCACATGTAGCTATGTCTTCTAGGTATGCAAACCGATTACCGGAAGTACTGAATTTTCCAGGAAGACTTATAGCAGATGGGTTATTCGCACTAGTTAGGGCCGCGCAGACACCAAGCGCAGAGGAAAAGACCAATCTAAAATAGGAGTCCCTTCTCCTGTAGATATCTTAGAGCGAATACCTTAATCAGTGGATAGCTCAAGGTTTGCCGTGTTCTTGCGTAAGGAGAAAATCTGAAGCATCTTACGACTTTTTATTCAGTTTGTAGTCATCAAAACCTAATCTCAAGAATATGTAAATATGTGCCTTACTATATTCCTTCAGGAACCTTCTTTACATCCCTGATATTAGTTCCGTTTTAGTCCGTATCTCAAAGCGGGCGACGGGGCTCGAACCCGCAACCTTCGCCTTGGAAGGGCGACGCTCTACCAGTTGAGCTACGCCCGCATAAAAGGTTACTCCTTCAAAAGTTTCTCTAAATATTCTACCTTCTCTTCTATTTTACGCAACTGTTCTTTTAAACGTTGTAAAAGAGCTACAGCCAACTTTGCAGCATCAAGCTCTTCTTCTACAAAATAAGATATAGGCTTCTCAAGCTCCTCTGCTAACCTTGCTAACACTTCAACAGGTGGTGTAACTTTTGCTTTTTCATAAGCACTTATACTTTTATCAGAAAGTCCGGTAAGTAATCCTAGATCTCTTTGACTATACCCTTTCTGTTTGCGAGCAGCCCGCAACCTTTTAGCGATTCTAATACGGATAGAATCTGGACTTGGAACCATATACGAATTCTATCATAAATAGAAAACTAAACGGGCTTTGCTTGTTGTCTACGAACCCATTGTACAAACCACGCTCTAAGTCTCTTAAGAAAATAGATAGCGCCAACAACCAATAAAAACAGTAAGATCCAGAGTGAAGCTAAGTAAACTTGTTTTAAAACCTTATATTCAGGAGTAATGGGAACAAGCTCAAGGGTTTCTGAAAATCTCAAAATAGTCTCTTTGTTCACGGCATTTATCGTACCACCGCTATTAGAGATTACAGTAAATCCTATACGGAACTCTCCAGCCACCTGAGGATCAACCCAGAATTTTGTTATGTAACGCTGCCCTTTCTGCGGCGTATTAATGACATGTTTTGAAGGTTTTATGAATACCCCCTTTACTCCACTTGCACGTGGGATAACCTCTATTTTATCTACTTCTTCATCAATCCATACAATCACCTCTACTGGCACAACCTTGTTCCAAGGATACTGGGTGTTTACCTTAATATCGACCTTCATAGTTGATCTTCGTCTATCTGAAATTCCAGCAATATTTTATCAAAATCCTCAAAAAACTCTTCGCTAGGTTCAAGTAACCAATTAAAACGCATTCCTCCTCTAAAATACTGCGTAATAAGAGGTGATCTTGGGGTAAGATGATACCTACGACTCACGAATGAAGGGTCAGCTAATACGAAGTTACTTACATACCTATACGAGGGGTTTTTTACTATCTCTAACTTTTCATTCCGAACAAGAGGAATAAAGGGTGGTAATCTCTTCTTGGTTTCAATGGTATTCTTGGGTTGTTTCTTGTTATGAATCTCGATAAATACAAGGGGGGTTTCTCCGATATTTACCACACAATACACCCACTCAGGAGGGATAACTAACTTGTTTGCCTCATTTAACCTGATCATGAACACACTATCTTCTACACTTTCAAAACTATAAGGATGATCCACTATTTTATAAGGATACAAAATAACTAAAGCTTCCCCTTCAACAACCTCCAAGACACGCGCATATTGTTTGTTTACCACCGGCTTTGTACGAGGAAACTCAACCCCCACAAAAAAAGGATTAATCGCTGAAAGCTTAATACGGATATTATCTTTACCTCGATTCACCGCTCGGGTAAGCCAAGCGGTAAGATACACAATATCAGTAAAGATCATCACCGCATTTAAAAAAAACCGTTTTAATTGACTAATTTTATGGACAGTTACATCAGTAATATCATATGTCCAATGAGTCACGGAAACCTGAGGAGAAGAGAGATCAATAACCACAGGCAATCTACACCGTTTATAAAGCTCAACCCGCATATCGAATTATAGCAATGCGATCAAACCTCTTCTTCGTTCTGAGTTATCCAAGGCGAAAAATACACGCGAGTACGAATGTATTTATGATATTCTCCAAAACCGTATTCATCGGGTTTTTTGGTTCGCAGCTCTTTCTGATATTGTTTTACTTTACTTGACGCCCCATCAACAACCGATACGATTATAGCCTCAATAGTAGCTGGCCGTAAAGGAGATCCATACTCAAGCTCTCCATGATGCGAAAGAATAATATGGAAAAGATGTAGTTTATACTCTTCAGGAAAATCTTCACTTAAGAAACGGTTTACTATCTCTATTCCAAGATTAATATGCCCTAAAAGATGGCCCTTTTTGGTTCGACGTATATTGGTGCGTAAGGTTTCGTATTCTATGATCTTACCGATATCGTGTAACAATATACCTGCTATAACTATATCACGGTTAGCTTCTGGATAATGAGGTAAGATCGCTTCAGCCATATGCACCATCTCAAGCGTATGCTCAAGAAGCCCTCCAGGATAATCGTGGTGTACTGTTTCTCCTGCTGCAGAACGTTTAAAAGCCTCACTAATAATAGGATCTTTAAAGATATTTTCAAGTAACTTCTTAATATGTGGATCTTGTATGGTTCCGATAATATCTAGTAATTCTTTATAAAGTTTCTCTACATCTTCTTGCAAAAGATTTGCCACAAGCTGGGTAAGTTCAACCTCAAACTCAGTAACCCTTTTAAGTTCTGTAATCCTAATGTATCTTTTACCATTAAACTCTGTAAGGAGTCCTCCTATCACTACTATATCTCCTTCCTTTAACTCGGTGATATTACACCTTTCAAAATCTTCTTGCCATATACGCGCTGGAATACGGCCGGTTCGATCCCCTAATTCTAGACGAAGATACGGAGTGCCATCACTTGTACGATGTTGGCGCAGGTTAAAAACAATAAAGGGTTCCTGTTCAATTACATTACTAAAGTCATCAGTCTGAAACAAGTGTTGAGCCCAATAGTTTTTTACGTACTTACGTGGAGTATTTACGTTGCCTTGCGATGCCATATAGCTCTATTATAAACCCTAACAAAATAAGAAATATAAAGAAGCTTTGCCCTGCTGTAAACGGCGTATTAATTACATATCTTTCTAAAATAACAGTCACAAGGCTCTGAAGATACGTAAACATCATAAGTTCTGAAACCTCAAAATAATTTAAAGCCTTTGTAAAAAGATGATTACCTATAACCCCTGTGACTATAGCTACAAAAAGTATACGCCAATCAACGTAAAAACTATATTGTATTAAAGCTGTTGGGTTCGTAAAAAGAATAATAACTAAAAAGCCAATAAAAGATAGCACAATAGTAAGAGTATTGTACTCTTCAACAAACCTCTCTTTAACATGTTTTTTATAAAGGACAACACCGATAGTGGTGGCCACAATACTAAGCACTGTTAGAATCACTCCTAACCATGAGGTCTCTAAGGTTAAATCATAACGTATAAGGGTAAGTGCCAACGAGGCAATAATCACGATGGTTGATCCTATAATTTCAAACCTGCCCATCTTGTCATGGAAAAATAAGACTCCAACCAAAATAAACAGAAGAGGAGTAAGATTCCCCATAAGGGTAACTAAACCAGCAGGAGCATATGCTAAGGCTTCATAAAAAAGCCAGAGGGCAATAAAACTATAAAAAAGAGCAGAGATCACAACAGGTAAATTTTTAAGGGTTGCCTTAAATTCAGTGGGTTTTATATAACTTCTATTAAGCAGAAGAAGCAGTAACGTACCATAAAAGTAACGGAAATAAAGTAATACTGAGGCACCATATTCTGTCACCACTCCTTCAGCTATGATTGGGGTAACCCCAAATATGAGTACAAACCCAAGAATATACAAAAAAGCTTTTAACACCTCCTTCTTGTTTCAAATATTACCTATCTTTCAAAGCTGGAGCCGGGATTCGAACCCGGGACCCCACCCTTACCATGGGTGTGCTCTGACCAACTGAGCTACTCCAGCCTCCAAGCCGGGAGTGGGATTCGAACCCACGACCCGCGGTTTACAAAACCGCTGCTCTACCGCTGAGCTATCCCGGCTATTACTAGAAATTATACTAGATTCAGCTAATAAACAACAAGCTTAGATTAACCCAAAGTCTGGTGACAAGCCCAAAAAATGTTTCAGAAAAGAGCAACAAAAACACCAGAAGGGCAATAATTCCATATCTTTCATAGTCAGATAGCCTGTATATGTCTACATATTGACGATTCAACAGCAAAAACAGAGCTTTCCCACCATCTAAAGGTGGAAATGGCAAAAGGTTAAAAAACGCTAAAGCAAAATTAATAAATGAAAACTGTAGTAAAAAGACTTTTTCTATATTAAACACTGAAAGTAACACTAAGGCAAGCATGGTAAGTAAAAGGTTTGCTGCTGGGCCTGCTAATAAGGTTGTGATAGGCGCAACTGTTCCTTTTAATCTAAGAAGCGAAAAGTCTACCGGCACAGGTTTAGCCCAACCGATTTTGAAGAATATAAATGCCAGGCTACCCCATATATCAAGATGTTTTAAAGGATTCAAAGTCAAACGCCCTGCAAGTTTAGGAGTATTATCACCCCACCAATACGCCACCTTTGCATGGGCATATTCGTGTAAGACCACTCCGATTATTAACGAAACTATTAAAGGAAAATCTGTTAGAAATTCCATTTTTTATTATACCCGCGCCCGGCAGGACTCGAACCTGCAACCTCTGGTTCCGCAAACCAGTGCTCTATCCAATTGAGCTACGGGCGCAAAATCGTTAATATATTATATCTGAAGAACCTAAGGTTATTGAGTATTTTGTTCCCCATTATTGTTTTCTTTTTGATTCTGCTCTCCTTCGCCTCCATCATTCTTTTCTTTCTTTAAAGGAGGCTTATCAGGCCAGATCTTCTTCTTCTCTTCAGGAGGAAGTACTAGCTTTAAAACAGCTTCAGATGGTTGAGCACCTTTCCGTAACCATTCCTCATACGCTTTCATATCGATCTTGACACCATCTTTCTCAGCCTTTGGATCATATGTACCTATTAATGCAACATATTTACCTGTATTGCGTTTTCTGCGGGCATCCACAACTACAATACGGTAGAATGGCCTGTGTTTTCGTCCAATACGCATTAATCTGATCCTTAGCATTATTCATGATCTTTTATCTTATCTCTCTGTTTATACAATTTATCTAATGCCTTCCAAGCAGCATCTGCTTCAGCCTCTTTTTTTGAAGCTCCAGTTCCTGAGGCTAAAACGTTACCTTGTATTTTAACATGAACCGTATAAGTCTTTGCATGATCTGCCCCTTCTTCTTTTATAACCTCATATTCTGGCAACACATGCCATCTTTGCTGCGTATATTCTTGGAGCCGAGTCTTAGAATCATAATATGACTTGTTTTGAATCACCTCATCAACCCTTGGAAAGACTGTTTTAGATACCCAACTACGAGCCTCATCAAGTCCGGCATCTATATACAAAGCTCCTAAAATGCTCTCATAAACCGCGGCTAAGATATGAGGTTTTTTATAACCTTTTGAGGCGTATTCGCTTCTGCTCATGATAATGTATCTGTTAATTCCTGTGTTTTGGATTATCTCGCTTAAGGTTTTTGTATTAACAGCCACTGATTTCACCTTACTCATTACTCCTTCATCAAGCTCTTGATAAAACCGATAAAGATACTCACTAACCAGCAGATTTAATACACTGTCACCCAAAAACTCCAACCGCTCATAAGAGTAAAGGGGACGTTTAAGCTTTTTTAAGATATTTATATACGAACGGTGGGTAAGTGCAGCAAGAAGCAAACTTTTATCTTTGAAACTATATTCTAAGATCTCCTCTACCTTCTGTATTGATCTTTGCTCCGCTTCTGTTAAATTGAAAGTAAGGACCATGATAAATTATACTTATTCTGATTCCAGTAGTTCAGGAAACTCATTTCGTAAGATGTTTCCTAGTACACCGTTTACAAATCTATAGCTTTGGTCTGTTCCGAACCTTTTTGCAAGCTCAACAGCCTCATTAATTCCTACCTTAACAGGCACTGCCTTAGCATAAAAGGTCTCAGCGATCGCTACTCTTAACACCGCATGATCAGGCTTGTTCAAACTTTCAAGAGGACGTTTGGGAGAATATTTCTGTATTAACTCATCGATCTCATTGCGATGTTTTGCAAGCACCTTTTTAATCGTTCGATATCGCTCTTTATCAAACTCCTCTACCTCATATTTAAATGAGGGCTCACCTAATAATTCAGCATACTCTTCTTGGATAAGTTTTACACGTGTTTTACGAAACTTATCAATATTCTGCATATTTAATATTTCTTACAGTTAAAACAAACCATGTGTGGAATCTTTAAATGGCCACAGTATTTACAACGCACAGGATTCTGCAGAATATTGATAATCTTACGCATCTTTTTTTTCATATTAACCCGTTTTTTACGTCGTGATAAACGTCGCTTAGGAACCGCCATTTTTCATCTGTATTTATCTTATCTTCTACTCCCTTAGTATATCACAGAAGCACGGTATAATTCCGCTATGTGGATTAATAAAATAAAACGCTGGTTATCTCCTTTCTCATTTGATGTAGGAATAGACCTAGGAACAGCTAACACCCGTGTAGGAATAAAAGGTGTAGGGTTAATAAAAATAGAACCTTCAGTAGTCGCAATTAATAAAACAACCCAGGAGGTACTTGCTGTAGGAGAAAAAGCCAAAGAGATGCTTGGGAAAACACCAGCAAATATTGTAGCAGTGAGACCTCTGCGTGATGGGGTTGTAGTAGATTTTGAAACTACCCTCGCAATGTTAAGACATTTTATTCAGGTAGCTAAAGAAAGGGCAGCCTCATCTAGTATTCTTGCACGTCCCCGCGTACTTATTGGAGTACCTTTTACTATTACAGATGTTGAGAAAGAGGCAACTATAGATGCTGCTTTATATGCTGGAGCTAAAGAAGCATATGTGATTGAAGAACCAATAGCAGCAGCAATCGGTATCGGATTACCTATTCAAGAACCCCAAGGTAATATGATTGTAGATATAGGAGGAGGGACAACAGATATCACCATTATCTCCCTAGGAGGATTAGTTGTGGATAAAACCATCCCCATAGCAGGTGATGAGATGGACACAGCCATTATTGAATATGTCAAAAACACCTACGGTCTCCTTATAGGTCCTCAAACAGCAGAAGATATCAAAAAGACTCTTGGGAACATCTTAGTAGAGAAAAATCCTAAGAAATCTCTAGTCCATGGAACCGATATAAATACCCGTCTTCCGCATAGTATTGAGATCTCTGAGGCTGATGTTGCTGAAGCACTGTATCCTATAATAGCTCGGATTACCGATGCAATTAAAGAAGCTTTAGAAGAGGCACCTCCTGAGATCAACGCGGATATAAGGCAAAGAGGAATCTATATTACCGGAGGTGGTAGTCAGATTAAAAACCTAGATAAGTTCTGGCAAAAAGAGTTAGATATTCCTGTAAAACGAGCGACAGAGCCTCATTTAAGCGTTTTAAAAGGGATCCTTAAAGCCTTTGATAATCTTGAATATATCAAAAAACTACAAGAACGCCCCTTAATTTAACGAAAATTATTAGATGACTAACCGCAGAAAGATACAGCACTTTATTCTAGTTGGAGGTTTTACCGTTGCATTTAACATCCTCCTTTTCATAGGTGCCTTTTTCAGTGTCTATTCACGGATACTCTATCCTTTACAATTCGGGGTGTTGTTTATTAAATCAGAGATTGAATCAAAAAAGATAAAGATACAATCTATCATCGAATCTCTGAAAGAAAGCACCCGTTTAAAAGAGAAACTCTTAGAACTTCAGGTTGAAAATATCAAATTAAGAGAAAAACTAACAAACCCAACAAATAACACTTTATCCACCCTGAACAATAAAAAGGTAATACCAGTAAAAATCGTTGCTATTAATTACCCACAGCAAGGATTAATTATCGGGTTAGTTGATCAGACCTATAGTGAACTACTAAAAGAGACATTCCAAGATAACACTACCCCACGTTATGTGATCACAAAAGATGGTATCTTTGTAGGAAAAGTAAAAACAGTAATCTCTCCATGGATTATTATTGAAACCCTATACACTAACGGTTTTGAAGTACCAGTAGTAATTCCATCCACAAAAGAAGTGGGCATCTTAAAAAAGACTCCTGAGGGACTTATTGTCGATGAGATAACAAAAACAGAAAAGCTAAAATTAAAAGAGATTGTTAAAGTAATAGACCCAAATGGATTATCAAACCTTATACCTGTAGGCATCATAGAAAATATAGAACCCAAGCATGCGTCAAACAGCGTTAAACTAAAGATTACTCCCACATGGCAAATAACCAAAACCGAGGATAACATCTTTGTAATAATCCGATGATCATAGCCGCTTCGAGTCTAATCATAGGACCCTTTATGTATCCTGCTACTGCCTTGGGGATCTATCTTTTATTTTCAAACTGGCAGAAGAACAAACCGCACGCCTCTGAATATATTATCAACATTGTACTTCTATCATTAGCATCGTTATTTTATCCAACATTTACAGGAATTTGGGGGATAACATTGGGAGTAATCTTAATATTAGGCGGATTCTTAACGTTCCTATACAAAAAACCTGTTATCCCACTATGGTTTTGGATATTCATTTTTTTCCTCTTTCTATTCGTAGAAGAGATAACAACAGTCTTGTTCCAAGCAATACTACTCAAAGAAGAGATCAACATGGGGCATTGGTATCCTAACCTAGCTAAGAGTGCGCTTACTGTTTTAGTATTAGCTGTACAATTCGTATATGAATACATACGTAATAGAGAACATCCCATTAAAATCTAAAACTACTAAATCTGTCTCTACCCAAAGCGGTAAGGGCTTTATTTATTCGATCTTTCTCATATTTCTCGCTATCTTACTGTGGTTTCTTAAAAACCATATAGATGTTTCTTTAGTTGAACATAGTTACTATACTACCCTCGCTCAATACAATACTCTAAATAAAGAGGTCGTTTACCCCAATCGTGGGTATATTTATACAAAGGATAACGTGAAACTCGCTGAAAATCGTTTATCATACAATATTTATCTTACCAAGCCAGTCAGTATAGAGATCCTTTTAAAAGAGGTACCCCAGCTTGAAAAATACAAAAACCAGATCAAGAAACGTCTAGAAGAGGTAGATAAAACCCAGACTCCTATATTACTCTTACAAGGAATAGACAAAAATGAAGCTATATTAATTCCTAAAAATGAATATATTACTGTTAGAAAGGAGTTTATTCGAGCTTATCCTACATCTGAAATTACAGCGCACCTGGTAGGCTATATAGGACCCGTCTCAAAAGAAGATCTAAAATCTGATCAAACCTTAACCTATACCGACAGAACAGGTAAAAACGGACTAGAGAAACAATACGATCCAATCTTAAGGGGTAAAAAAGGGTTTATTTTCGTTGAACGTAATGCATTAGGTGAGGAGATCGTAAGATATCAATATAACTCACAATCACCGATAGATGGAGCCAACTTATACACGACAATAGAGTACCGCCTTCAAAAAGCCTTGTTTGAAAGTCTCAGAGAGGTGGTTGAAAAATACAAAATAAAGGCTGGATCGGCTGTTATCTTAAATCCTTACAACGGTGAGGTTCTTGCGTTAGTAAGTTATCCTAGTTATGATAACAACGCTTTTGTTGATCCTAAACGGATACAAGAGGTTGCGAACTATCTTAAAGACGAAAGGCTTCCTTTATTTAATAGAGTAATCCAAGCTCAACTCCCCCCTGGATCAACATTTAAAACAATAGTTTCAGCTGCTGCTCTAGAGGAGAAGATTATAGATCCTTCTACAAGATTAAACAGCCCGGGATATATTGTATTAAGCGGAGGACTAAAATTTCAGAATTTCCGTCAAAGGTCACACGGATTTATAAACGTAAAGGAAGCCCTAATGGTCTCAAGTAATGTGTTCTTTTGTAAGGTAATGCTCAAGATGGGTATACGCACCTTTATTCCTTATGCCCAGAAGTTTGGTATTGGAACCAAAACCGGAATAGACCTACCATATGAAAACAGTGGACGACTAGCCACTCCTGAAAAAAAGATAGAGCTTGCGCAAACAACATCGCCATGGCTTGACCCAATATGGTATCCTGAAGGAGACAGTTGCAACACAGCAATAGGTCAAGGGATTACGCTTGTTACCCCAATTCAACTTGCTAAAATTGCAAGCGTTTTTGCAAACGGTGGTTATATAATCACCCCGCACCTTGCTGCATATTTTGAGTATCCAGACGGAACAATAGTTAGACCAGAATTCCCCAAAAAACAAGGTCCTATTCTGAATCAATCTACCGTAAAAACCGTGCAACAAGGAATGCGGCTTGCAGTTGCAGGAGATCGAGCCCTTTTACGGATCCTTAATAATGCACCTGTTAAAGTAGCCGCCAAAAGCGGTACAGCAGAGTTTGGTGTCAAGAAAGAATACGGCTACGATAATACCCACGGTTGGGTAATGGGGTTTTACCCCTATGAAAACCCCCAATATGCTTTTGCTGTTTTGCTAGAAAATGGTGGATCAGGCTGGAAAGCAGCTGAGGTAATATATCGATTTCTTAAGAAGACTCAAGAGTAAGAAGTTTTTTATAAACTTTCTTATTCTTACGTTTCAAAAAAGCTTCACCTTCTTTACGGTAACGGCGATAACACCCCATACACATTTTTACAGTAAGCTCTCCTTTTGCATCAAGCTTAACATCCCTTAGATTAGGAACCCATACCCTCTTAGTTTTAGGGGCCCTATACTTCCAACCTTTTGAGTGCTTGTGTTTTTTACGGTGTCCGTGCACTACCTTTTTAAGACAAATATCACACCTTCGTGCCATGTTTTACAACGAACTTAAATTAAGTTTTACAGAAGGTCCCATGGTAGGAGCAAGGTAAGCCTTTTTAAACAATCTGTCTTTTGAACGACCTGTGACACTGATTAACTCATCTAAAACTACCGATAAATTGGCTTTAAGTTCTTCAAAGGGTTGATTTACTGTCCCGAAAGCAAAGTGAACAACACCTGTCTTATCGGTCTTTATTAACTGTTTTCCTCTTTTAAACTCAGCGATCACATTAGCAAGGTTATTGATATCAACAATTGTTCCATTCTTAGTATTAGGCATTAAACCTTTAGGACCAAGTTCACGCCCATACTTAGCCAACTCAGGCATTACACTAGGAACCGCAAGTAAAACATCAAACTCTATTTTTCCGCTTTCGATCTGTTTTTTAATCTCATCAAAGTCATAAAAGTCTGCTCCTGCCTCTTTTGCTTTTTCTTTCATATCGATCGGTACAGCAACAGCTATCTTTACCTCTTGTTGTTTAAAAGGATACGGAAATGTCACCTGTACCTTAATCGATCGCGGATCGGTATTTTTTGCAAGATTTAAAACCCCATGAAATTCTATGCTTCCTTCAAACTTGGTATACGAAACCTTCTTTATGATTTCTAATGCCTCCTCTAAGGTATATTCTCTTTTCTGGACACTCTCTGCTACTTTTCGATATTTCTCACCACGTTTAGGCATTGCCATTCTACTCTTCTATCTTAACTCCCATCTGTCGTGCTGTTCCCGCAACGATCTTCATGGCTTTCTCGATATCGCGGGTATTAAGGTCTTCTAACTTCTCTTCAGCGATCTTACGGAGCTGTTCTTTAGTAAGCACTCCAACCTTCTCAACATTCGGGGCAGAAGCTCCTTTTTTAATTCCTAACTCTTTTTTGATTAACTCTGAAACAGGGGGTTTTTTGATTTCGAAGCTAAAGCTGCGGTCTTCGTATATCTTTAAAACCACAGTAACCTTCTGCCCCTGATACTGACGCGTTGCCTGATTAAACTGATCAACAAACTGTTTAATATTCACTCCTGCCTGACTTAGCATAGGTCCTAGAGGGGGACCCATGGTTGCTGCGCCTCCCTGAATGAGAAGTTTAAGTATCTTTACAACCTTTTTAGCCATAGCGGTATTCTACATCATGTCTTATAGTTTTTCTACCTGTGTAATCTCAAGATCATAAGGGATATCGGTTCCTAACATACTTATTAGAACCTTTATTCTCCCTTTCTGTTCATCTACCTCCACAACCTTTCCTACCTGTCCTTTGAATATCCCGTCTGTTATTCTTACAGCGTCATTGACCATAAATTTGACTTTATACTTAACCTCTTCGGATTTTTCATCACGCATAAACTTATCAATCTCTTGTTGACTTAGGGGAACTACATCTTTTCCAGATCGCACAAAACCTCTTACTTCTTCAATAGATGTTACCAAAGCTGCGGTTTCTTCGTCATACACCATATAAACCAAAACATATCCAGGAAGCAGTTTTTTAACCTTAATCACCTTCTTACCCCCTTTTATCTCAACCTGTCGCTGAGTAGGTACAAGTGTCTTTATAATCTTCTTTTCTAGACCGTAAGATTTGGCAGTATCAAGAATAAGCCGCGCTACATGATCTTCTTTACCTGTATGGACCTTTACACTATACCACTTGGGCTTACCGTTATTACGCATCTTCTCATAGCTTTATCTTATACCAGACAACTTTATCTGTAGGGTAATAAACAGTTTATCTAAACCGTAGATGTATGCGGTTATTATAGCAGAAACTATAACAACTGCAATAAGATACCCGATAAGCTCACGCTTTGTAGGCCAAGTAATCTGAGAAATCTCTCCAACACTGGCCTTTAGAAACCTAAAAAGATTATGAATACCACCTGCTTTTAGCTTAATCATTCTTAGGTGTCTACTTATATTAATCCCTTTTTACTGCAGGCCCGCAGGGACTCGAACCCCGACCAGCGGTTTTGGAGACCGCCGTTCTACCACTTAAACTACGGGCCCAGCCTCTTGCGGATTATAGCATCTTACTCATTATTTTTTAGAGACACTGGTTTCTTTATGAAGTGTGTGTTTTTTGCACCATTTACAGAATTTTCTTAATTCAAGTTTTCCTGAAACTCCACCACTTTTTGTGGTTGTATAGTTAATCCGATTACACTCACTACAATAAAGACGTATCTTTTGAACTGTTCCCTTCTGAGCCATATTTGCCTCCTTTATGTTAGTTAGCACATAAAAAGCGGGCGACGGGATTCGAACCCGCGACCTGCTGCATGGCAAGCAGCCGCTCTTCCGCTGAGCTACGCCCGCTCAGTATTTTCAAAATATACGTGAAAGATTATACATTATTTAACAATCGGTTGGTTTGAACCGTTAAACAGAACCCAGTCAAAAACCTCAGGTACTGCAGGATTTGCCATCACTGCTCTACTTACTGATACCTTTACCTGCTTACTAGGATCTCCAACACTATAAGTAATAACCTTAAAAACAACCTGCTGAAGCTTCGGTAAGTCAGAATAATCAGAACCAGTAACGCTTAAGTAAAGTGGCTGGGTAGTTTTACTAAGTAAGGTGATACGATAGTAGCTTACAACTGATGCACTAAGCCGTACACGTGTGTATCCATAATCGTTTGCCTTATCTTGATCAGGAACAGATAGTACCTGATAATTTACCCCTGAGGTACAATCTACATTATCGACATTTTTCCCATCGTTTGTATATGCAATTACACAAGAACCTGTGACTCTAATCCTATCAGCTCCGATCGTATATGCGGTCACAAGCAACCTATCTCCCCCAGGATTAGGTTTAGCATGAACCTCTATGGTGCCTATACTAACCGCGACACCATCAGTAATATCTACCTGAATCGTCTCACCGTTTTTCATTAGATAACCAATAATTTTGTTGTATTTTTCTATCTTAATAACAGATTCATTCTGACACTTTTTGTCAGAAGTAAATGATGTTCCTTCGCCACAGATCTGGTATTCATGAAGATATATACGTTGATCAGGATCTGCTAAGATAACCTCAGGGTTTTCTAAATACTCCGTAGTTACTCTGTCAAGGGCAGAAGCTGCAAACCCTTCAAGCCTTCGTGTCTCTTTTTCAAGAGAAAACTGCAAGAAACCTATGTTTAAGGTTGTAAACAGTAATGTAACGAACAAGGTTGCTACAAATACTAGAATTAGAACAAGAATATAGATACTTCCCTCTACTTTTTTATTTAAAACCTTTCTTAAAACACCTCGCATGCTTATGATAAAATATACCATACAGATTTTTAATTTGCAAAGGGCGGATAGCTCAGGTGGTTAGAGCGTTCCCGTGACATGGGAAAGGTCGCAGGTTCGAGTCCTGCTCCGCCCATGGTAACGTGACGAAAGAATGCGGATCTTCTTTTAAAGAGAACCTATAAAGAGATATCTACCTTCATAACAGCATGATCAGAGTGTGGTAGAAAGTATATGTTATATGAGGTTACTAATAAGTTCTTATAGAAAAGATGATCAATTGTAATTCCTGGCAATATTGATGAGAAGGTGGGTTGTAGCAGTAAGGTACCGGCTTTAATATATCCTAATCTTGGTAAATCCCATAGCAGAAGTCTATTAAATGGTTGTGTGTTGAAATCTCCTGCTATGACTATTCTTAAATCTTTAGGTTGCTTTAAAAGATATCCCAGAAGTTCTTCTTGTTGTAAAGTTCGCAACTTGGTAGGATTGTAACTTCTTCCCCCAGAGCTTTGGGCAGCAAACAGTGGATTCCACAGATGTAAATTTATAAATCTTATCTTTGTATCTCCCAACACTACGTCTACAACGAAAAATGCTTCATAACGAGCTTTATACACCTCTACAAGAGGATATCTACTTACAACGACAAATTCGGCTGCCGAAGCAATATACGGATAAACCTCTTTAGAAGCTGAAAGAAACTCTGTATTTGTAGCTGTTCCTTTAACAAACAACAAACCTTTTGCAAGGGGCCAAACCTCTTGTAAAAGAACAACATCACACCCAATCTTTTCTAGCGTTTTCCAATACTTAAGACTTCGATATGCTCTATCGTCTGTATTATTAACACACACTGAAAGGGTTTTTTTACGATTCTGAGGTACAACTTCTCTCCTGATTATATGTACTAAGACTGTCAGATCAAAAAAAGGTATAAAAAATAAAAAACCACCAAGGATTAAAAGCCATTTTTTATGATATTTAAGAAGATAGAGTGCTAAAGCCACTAATCCTAAACTCCAGAAATTCCAAAATTGTGGTACATCCCACACACTCATTTTTATGAAGGTGAGATTATTTTACTTGGCTCAAGCTCTTCGTGGACCACTTTGCCTTTTAACCCTTCTATACGTTCCACCTTACGGTTTATCTGCTCAGTTCTATACATTGCATCTTCTAAGCGTTTACGAGTTTTTTCAAGGTCAGCTATTGCAGACTGCAAAAGCTTTCCGAATTTAGCAAAATCGTTACGGATCATTGTAATCAACCGCCAGACCTGTTGTGTACTCTGTTGGATCTTTAAGGTCCTAAATCCTAGGTTTAAACTTATAACAAAAGCTGTAAAAGTATTAGGACCTGTGATCACTACATTGAATCTTCTTTGGATCTCTTCTATTAACCCCGGAATCTTAACAGCTTCAGCATAAAGGCTCTCCAGAGGAAGATACATTACAGCAAAATTAGTAGTTTTTGGCGGTACGATATATTTTGAGATCTTCGCGGCCTGCTCTTTTAATGTACGAGCTAGAAGCTGTAGATTGGCTGAGATTGCCTTTTTATCAGCTACCTGATAAGCATCGATGAGTTTTTGAAAGACATCTAAAGGAAACTTAGCATCAACAGGCAAGAGGATATATTCTGAATCTGACTCTTTCGAAGGAAGCTTGATCACAAACTCTACCCTTTCACCAAGGGAAGGATTTATAAGCACATTCTTTTCATACTGAACCCCTTCTCTTAAAAACTCCGAAAGTAACCGTTCAAGTTGAATCTCCCCCCACATTCCTCGGGTACGTATACCCGATAAAACCCGCTTAAGATCTACCATCTCTGAAGAAAGACTTTTTACCTCTCCAACACTTTTTGAGACCTTATCAAGAAGGTCTTGTAAGGTGGTAAAGTGTTGAGAAAGCCGTTTGTGCAGGGTCTCGTTAAGTTTCTCATCTACTACTCCCCGTATTTTTTCTAACTGTTCTGTATTCTCACGGCGTATCTTCTCAAGCTTAACCTCTACTTCCTTTAAAACTGCCGAAAGCTGGTTAGATACTGTCTTTAGATAACCTACCTGCATATCAGAAATCTTTGAAAGTTGGTTTGTAATCTCCTCTCTGATCTCTTTTCCATAACTTCTAAGATCATTACTATGGGTACGAGAAAGCTCTAAAAGTACATCTAGCCGTGAACCTATCTGCTCTTGCATCTTACGAGGAAGAATAAAAACCCGCCAAAAAATAAGTATCAAAAGTCCTATAACCAACAGTGTCATAACTACAAATAAAACAGCCTGCATTAGTAGATTGTAACACTTCTTCTTTAAAATCTTAAAGTGAATCTCGGCGAGCTTATAGCCAAATATGAACTAGAGAAAAGAGGATACAAAGTCATTAAAACCAATCTGCGTATAGATCACCTAGAGATTGATATTCTAACCTATAAAAACGGTAGATTAAAAACCTGGGAAGTAAGAATGCGAACAAGTTATACATATAATAGATCAGATATTCGGAGTTTCTTAACAAATTTAAAAGCCAAACGCCTTTTAAAAGCTACCTATAAACTAGAATCTAAGATCAAACATCCACTTAGTATCGGTTTAATCTTAATCTCACGTATAAAGCGTAAAGACCGTACTATGTATATAATAGACCTCTTGCCTGATCCTTGGTAGATTGATATATAATTCATTATAGCTACACCCTACCTTCTAAACGCCGCGGTGGCGGAATTGGTAGACGCGCTGCCTTGAGGGGGCAGTGGGCTTTTTAGCCCGTGGAGGTTCGAGTCCTCTCCGCGGCATTTCGGGGTGTAGCGCAGTTGGTTAGCGCACACGCTTTGGGAGCGTGAGGTCGTGGGTTCGAGTCCCACCACCCCGATTTGAATCTAAAGCCGTAGAAAGTGCCTATCTATTTCATCCCGCAGAATCTCCCAAATTACAGGCCTGCCATGAGGACAAACATGAGGATACTTACATTTAAGCAACCTTAATACGAGATCTTCTATCTGCTCTTGCGTCAATGGTTCATTTGCTCTTACTGAGCTGTGACAAGCCTTTGTGGCGATAGCATATCTAAGAGGTTCATAAAGTTTTCTATTTATGTATTCCTTTAAGTCTAAAACACCTTTTTCTTCTGTAATGATCTCAAGAAGCTGGTTAATAAAATCCGTTAATTCTTCTGGGGGAATAAAAGAAGGAGCAGTATATACCTTTAAACTTCCCTTACTCTCTTTAAATTCAGCCTCTATACCTAATTCGTGAAGAAGTAAAAGAAGTTCCTTCCTATCAACCGTATCTTTCTCAACCTTTATGGTCAAAGGACGTAATAGTTTTTGCTTGGCATCATCTATTCTTTCTTCACCTCCTAACTCTTCAAAACGTATTCGCTCTGCAGCAGCATGTTGATCAATAATCCAGATACGATCTTGGAATTCTACTAATATATAACGGTTCATTAGCTGAATCATCTGAACAATATTTCCTGTTTCTGGGGACTTAATTTCAGAAGATTCTTCTACCTGCCTCAAAGATCGTAATGGTAAAAAAGAAGAAACAGAAGAAGATATCTTTTGTGAAGATTCTCTAGGTTTGATTATTTCGATTTTATTGATCTTTTCAGCCACAGTGGGCTGTAAACTTGGCTTTGGAAGATATATAGTACCTCTACCTACTGTATCTTTAACTATACTTCCTAATCTCTCCTTTATTGCCCTTTGAACAAACTGCATAACACGATAGGGATTCTTAAACTTTACCTCTATTTTACGTGGATGTACATTCACATCCACAAGATACGGGTCGACAAAAACCTTAATAACCCCGGCTATCTGGCTAGATTTTAGTACGAAATCTTCAAAAGCAAGATTTACTGCTTTCTGTAAGTATCGGTCTTCTACCACCCGATTATTTACCAAGATCTTAAATACCCGTTTTCCTTCGGTATACTTATCAGGTCTCACTATTACCCCTTCTACCTTTATAGCTCCAAAATTTCTTGATATCTCTAGAAGATCTGAAGTTTGATAGCCTGTCACATCTGCATATCTAGACAAAAGATCTTTACGTGATACAAGATCATATAAAACTCTATTATTATGCTCTAACTTTAAATGAATCAACGGATTTGCAAATGCTAGGGCTAAGAAGATATCGATATCATGTTTTAGTTCTGTTTTTACTGTTCTTAAAAACTTACGTCTTGCTGGCACATTATAAAAGAGATCCTCAACAACCACCGTAGTTCCCACATTACGAGCAAGGGGTACTATCGTATCCTCAAAAACCTTATAAAGATAGCCAACTTTACTATCAGGAGTTCTACTATGGATACTTACTTTTGCAACCTTACTTATTGCTGCTAAGGCTTCTCCTCTAAAACCAAAGGTTACTAGCCGTTCAAGATCTTCTAATCTGGAGATCTTACTGGTAGTATATGATGCTACTGCAAGCCTTAAGTCATCCTTAGCTATCCCTACCCCATCATCTGCAACTGTAATCTTGCGTATTCCTCCATCTTCTAATGAAACTGTTATTTTCTGGGCTTGCGCGTCAAGGGCATTCTCGATTAACTCCTTCAGCACAGAAGCAGGACGCTCTACAACCTCTCCAGCAGCAATCCTTTCTGCTACCTCTTTAGGTAATTTGCGAATTATGCCCATACACGATTATAATTGAGCATGATCGATCTTGATACAAAGATAAAACGTATGAGAAAACTCGGTAAGATTCACGCAACAATACTAGAAGAACTAAAATCCCGATGTCGCCCGGGAATTAAAAAACTTGAAATAGAGGAATATTTTAAAGAGCTTCTTAATAAATTTCCCGGTATAAGATCAGCATGTAAAGGATACAAACCCGTCGGATACAGAAATCCCTATCCCACAAATCTCTGTATCGCAAAAAATGAAGAAGCGATCCATATACCTCCAAATAAAAGCGTAATACAAGAAGGCGATCTGGTCACAATAGACCTTGTGCTTACAGATAGTCTCGTATATACCGATGCTGCAGTATCGTTTATTGTAGGAGAAACAAGAAAAAGATCCCGTATAAAACTGTTACAGACTGCATATAATGCTCTTTATAGTGCAATAAGCAAGCTCAAAGATGGTACAAACGTAGGAAAACTCTCTTTTACAATCTATTCTATAGTAAAGAAAGCAGGCTTTGATGTCTTAAAGGAATACGGAGGCCATGGTATCGGAACTCAAATGTGGGAAGATCCTTTTATTCCGAATTATGGCGATCCACATGAAGGGCCTATATTAAGCGAAGGAGATACCTTAGCGATCGAACCATTGGTGTGTGAAGGGGACGATCGGTTAGAGTATCTTGATGAATGGTCAACACGTACTTTAGACCGAAAAGATTTTGTTCAGGTAGAACATACCGTACTTGTTCTAAAAGATAGGGCCGAAATCCTTACAAGTTTTGATTAGGTTGCTTGGTAAGATACCTTAGTCTATGAATAGGCGTAAGCCCATACAACTGAATAGCACGCTTATGAGTAGGAGTCCCGTACCCTTTATTCTCAGCAAACCTCCAATAAGGATAGAGCTTATTATAATATCTTCTCATAAGCTCATCCCTTAAAAACTTAGCCACGATAGAAGCAAGTTGAATAGAAAGAAAAAGAGCGTCTCCGCTTTTACATTTAAGATAAGGAAAGGCTAAGTCAGAAAGGTCTCCTACTGAATTTACTCCATCTATAAAGATAATAAACCTCCTTTTATCGGTTTTTATCCTTGTTAGCAGCTTACTAATACTCTCTTTAATGGCAAGAGTCGCTGTTGTTCTAATTCCATACCGATCAATTTTTTGGGCTGGAAAGAAGCTTGCAGTGACATAATCTGTAGTCTTTAATATACTGCGTGCAATCTTTGCTCTCCATTTTTCATCAACTTTTTTTGAATCATTAACAAAACGCCAATATTCCTTTGGAAAACGCTGTAATAAAACAGGGTCTATGCAAACAGAAGCCGCTACTACAGGACCAGCAACCGAACCTCGACCGACCTCATCTGCACCGATTAAAAAGAAACCTTTTTGAAGAAAATACTTCTCTATATTATGTAGTCTTATCTTCACGGTATTTTACATACAGCCTCTTCTTACCTTTTCTTTCACGAAGATAATAAAGTTTCGCTCTTCTTGCTCGCGCAGTACGCACACGTTTAATACTTACAATAACAGGAGCATTAACTGGAAAAACACGTTCTACTCCGATCTCATTTGCACCAACCTTTCTGACTCTAATCCGTTTCTGCTTACCCTCCCCATGGATTCCGATGACAACCCCCTTAAATGTTTGAATCTGCATGGCTTGTTCTTCTAACTGCTCTTTGGTATACCCTGCTTCTAACTTCTGTTTTAATAACTGCTTCTCAGCAGCTGTTAACCTCCGCTCAACTTTAGGTTTTAAAGCTACCTTAAATTTTACCTCTACCGTATCACCAACTCGGATTTTATTTATAACATCATCTGATGAATCCCCAAATTTACTTTTTAACAGATCATAAACCTTTGCCACATTTACTTTCAGCATAGGACTAATTATAACCTATTTTTATAAACTTTGATTTTCTGCCTGTTTCTCTTCTTCTGTACCACTGCTTAACTCGTCAAGCTGACTAAGTATCTGGTTTACATTTTTCTTCAACTGTTGTTTAACCTCGGCTGATACCTGAAGATTATCTACTATCTGCAAGAAGCGCTGATATAGGCGTTTAGCCTCCTCGTAGCGTTTTACCTTTACTAAGAATGATCCCTTTAAAGTAACCACATCAAGTAGCAACCCGATATTGTTCGCTTTAACCTGCTCCACAGCAGCAAGTTCAAGTAGATTCATAACAGCTGCAAACCTTCCTTCATATTGAGAAACATTGTTTTCATCTACTATATCTATTAAAAGCCTTGCATATTCGCGGGAAGAAGTAATATCTTGAGGGGCAAAGCTCATATATCTTCCATATAAATCTACCGCCTTTTCTAAGAAGAAACGTGAATTAGTAAGACGATACACCGTTGCATACCCTTCAGCGCCTATACGTAAGAGGTTAGCAGATGATAGACCTTCTGTTAGATATCCCACCCCAACCTGAAGCTGGTATAGATACTCATTTAATGGCAATCCCAATTTTTCTACCTCATCTTTGTTGTCTTGAGCAAGCTTCTGATAAGTATTAAGAATTGATGTAAGAGTGTCTGTTTTTACTACATAATAAAGTACGCAATTACCACAAGCATATTTAAGCGTATTTAAGCGTCGTAAGAGAATATTAATCTCTTCTTTTTTATCTTTAAAGTCTTGAACACTATTAATCGTAGAAACCTGCTGTTGCGAATAAAGAACACTTGTTGCATAGTAGAGGCTTTTTGCCAACTTATATGACTGATAACCGAGTACACTAACTATTACAAAAGCTATAAGCAAGAAAAACCAATGGGTATAGTTTTGCATCTTATTCTTTAAGGAAACCCCGTATACTCCAAGTCGCAAAAAGCCCTTGTATTCTACGGCATAAGTTTCAAAAAACAGCATTGCCACAAGTCCTATCAACGCCCAACCGAACAATGAAGGATAGAAGAATATTAGGAATACCGCTGAAATGACAACAAGGAGTTTAGCTAATATATTCTCTCTATTAGGATGCTTAATCCACAAATAGGCTATGTATCCTGTGACAATCAACCCTACCAAGATAGGTAAAACTCCAAACTCCGCGATATAGTTTACTATCGGTAGATAAGAGGTAGTAATCCCTCTTCTTAGAGCCAAAATCGGCAAGAATAAACCTGAATGGAACGCTCCAAGGCCAAAAAGATAGGTTAACACACTAGAATTGAGTAAGTTTCCAAAGAGAGAATATAAAAAGCCGTAATTTGTGAACCATTCCGCAAATACTACAAGGGTATTACGGGGCGCTTGAACTAGAAGCTCTTTCATCCCCTCTAAATACCTTTCAGGAGAAGCAAACGAATATATAGGAACGCCCAACACAAAAACTGACAATATAAAGATAGCTACCTGCTTCCAATACTCTCTAATATCAGAAGATAAGACTAACACAGCAACAAGGGTCAATGTCAAAAACGCCATAAATATACCTGCCAAAGGCAATAGAAAGACCCCGTAGAGTAATGTTCCCATCAACACAAGGTATATCAATCCCTCAAGAGTACCTTTAACATAATCTTTCTCGCCGATGTGTTGAGCTGAAGTAAGAAGGACTATCAGTGCCCCAAACACATGGAACAAGACAAAAGTACCCACATCTCCCCATACAACTACAGGAAACGAACGGCTTAAGAAAAGTTGTCTTAGTGTATCTCCAACAAAAGATACATTAACAATATCCGCTTTGATTAAGAAATAAAGAGCCACTCCTATTAGATCAACCCCCAATACTACAAACGGGATATACCTGAACACACGGTTTAAAGAGTACGAAAGGCTGTATACCACAAAACTGAAAACCCACACTATTAAAAAAGCTACTACTAACCCCATCAACAGATAAGGAATAAAGACAAAAGCATCAATAAACGAGGTTGATTGTCTATAGACTACTGACATTAAAGCATTAATGATAAATAGGGTGAAAAGTACAAGCATCCAGACATGGGGTTTATAGAAAACTATATTTATTCCTTGTTTTCTCCATACTACCACAACCAATAGCAGAACAAGAAGCCACAGAAGTACAACAAACAGCACACTGTAAAATGCCCTTACTAGAGGAATATTAAACACGGTGTTAGTAAATGCTATAAATAAAGAGGTAAAAACGATTGTAAGAAGAACAATCGGAACTTTACCAACCTTAAAAGTAGGTAAAGATAGACGTTTTATAACCTTTTTACTTCTTCCCCGCATGGTCTTGGATCTGATTGTCTTAGACATTACATTCTAGTATAAGCAAAGAAGGTTGATTTGTCAAATGCATGACGTCTACCGTGAAAATAAAATTATAGTCTATCTAGTTCAACTCTTTTTACATGGGTCGGAGAAAGCTTATCAAGCAAAAAATAAGCTGCCTTTTTGACCACCTCGGCATCTCCACAATAGTATATGTCTACTGTTGCCTTTCTCTCCTCTGGCCAGGTATGGATAGAGATATGAGATTCTGCCAAAATATAGAAAGCAGTAACGCCATGAGGAGAAAATTTATGAAAATCTCCTTTTATAATCCGCATACCGCTTTGCTCACAAGCCTCACGTAAGATACTCATTAGTTCTGATGGAGAATCTAAAAGTTTACTGTCTACTCCATAAAGATCAAGTAATATGTGGTATCCAGCGCTTGCCATCTTCCATTAAGCAATATTAACACCTTATTTTCACCGATTATATAGGAATCTCTTGCGGGGCCAGGATTCGAACCTGGACCTACGGCTCCAAAGGCCGCTGTCCTACCATTAGACGACCCCGCAATAAACTATGATAAAAGTGTAGTAAATTATACCCTATTTATCAAGATGAAAAGCTGTCATAACTGCTACTCCGAGTGCGTCTGCTGTATCATCCACACTAAATGTTACACCAATATCTTTTAAGAATTGAGAATATAGGTTTTTAATCATCGTCTTTTTTGAAGCATCCCCGTACCCAGTAATAAACGCCTTAATAGCCTTTGGGGTAAAAGTATAAAGAAATACGTTTTTTTCGTGACATATTAGATTGAGTACTCCAAATACAGCGTAACTTTTTTTTAATCGTTCTAGGTTCCGTAAACTAATTACCTCTTCTACTCCACATATATGAGGAGAAAACTTATTAAAAAGAGTCAAAAGGTCAGCATACAATCTTCCGAGACGTTCTTGAAAAGAAAGACTAGGTGACGTAGTTATAACCCCAAGATCTACAATTTTTATCTTTCTAGGAGAAAAGGTGTCAATAATAGCATATCCCAACCTTGCATACCCAAGATCTATCCCTATTATGCGTTTTACGTTGGATACCATACCTCTTCAATATCTGTGCACAGATTACGTAGTTCATTAATGAAATTCTCAACTAAAACCTTGTCTACCTGATATTCCACATTACCCACGTAGCGGTATATTACACGGGAATCTTTTATTTTGTATCCTTTCTCTTGCAGAAAAGACGTTATCTCACTTATCTTTTCTTTAGCTACATAGAGTATTACAGAGTCTTCCTTAAACGTAAAATCATCAACTTCAACAAGATCTAAAAGTTCTAATAACCTGTCTTCTTGTTCTTCGGTAATACCTTCTATCTTTAAAGATCCTTTCTCTTCAAATTGCCACAACAAGCTTCCTTTATCTGCCAATCTCCCACCAAGCTTACGTAAGGCTGTTTTTAATTCTGTTAAGGTACGGTTAGTATTATCTGTAAATACTTTGAGGATCATCGGAAGATTTGAAGGACCCAGAATCTCATAGATTACAGTTTGATAATCATCTTTAGAATTCTCTCCACTATATTTATTTAACAGCCGCTCAATATTCTCCTTAGGCATTCTGACGCTTTTTGCATACTCTATCGCAGCCCGAAGAGCGCTGTTGGTGTTAATATCAGTTCCCCCTTGTCTTATAGCACTAATTATCATCTTAGCCGCTTTTGAATAAGCAAGAGCCTTTTTACGGTCTGCTGCTTCTTTTTTGCGTTTAATATTTTTCCAATGTGAATGCCCTGCCATATTAGAGATTTTACCCTTTTTATCTAATTAGAATAATGACTATGTCTGCACTTGTTAACAGGAAGGGTGGTCGCTTACTGCTCCAATATATGTTTCTTGTTTTATACAACTCTTTTATAACCCTTAAAGTTACTGTTGAATTTGCTTTTTCTTCTGCAAAGATAAAAAGATCATAACTGTTATATTGATCGGGTAAAGAGGCGTTTCCCACCCTTATTACGTTGACTCCATACATACGGAGTATCTTAGACCAAAAAGTAGCATAACCCGGCTTAGAACTTGCGTTGTAAATCTCAACAAAAAGGCCTTCTTGGACTATCTTATCATTTTTAAACAAGGGCCCCAATGCCTCTAGAAAATCAGTGTAGGCATAAGCCAAAACCTCTTCTTCGGTCGGAAGGGTAATCTTCTTTGAAGCCTCTATCTTAAGCTCTTTAATGGGAGCAGTTTTTTCTAAAAATCTCCACAAAAGATACTCTTTAAGGCTCAAAGATGTGGAGATTAAACGATTATCTTTTTTGACTAAAAAACCCGTAAGTGGTACTCCTGTAACCGAAACTGCTAACTTCGAAAAATTACACGGATTATAAGGCTCTTTATAAAGTAGCCTTGCTAGAGCTTTAACCTGTATAGCAGGCACATTACTATGGCTTAGAATAATCCATTTTGTAGGATCAAGTTTTGCCCTATAGATCTCTTTCTCTTTTACGATGTGATACTCTAAGTTTTCCACCCCAAAAGGTGCAATACTATCATCTGTTTCAACTACAAGATACACCCGTGGACTTGTAAACGAAAGAAGACTTTCACAGTTTTTTTGATAGGTTTTATTGTAGTACCCTAAGATTCCGACCCATATTAATGTAGGTATTAGAAAGAGTGTAAACAGTAGAAAACCTACTTTTTTACTGACCTTTTGCGTAATTCTCACTTTTGTATTATAAATCTTATAATGGATCTGACATTTAAACTTTACCCGATACTTAACAGTCAGGGGGAGTTTACACTAGAGCTTTCGACAGTAATCGAGAATACACGAATAAGTGCTTCGGTTCCCACTGGAACAAGCGTAGGAACAAAAGAGGCTGTCTCGTTCTCTGTGGTTCAATCAATAGATGCTATAAAACGGTACAATCTTTTAAATATACTAAAAAATAAACTAACAGAACTACCTACTCCCCGAGAGTTTGATGAGATTCTTATAAACCTTGATCCTTCCCCCAACAAACAGGGGATCGGTGGAAATGTAACGCTTCTTTTTAGTGTGTTCTATGCAAAGGTTTACTCTTTTATGATGAGGATTCCTCTATATAAACTTCTGACTGAGGTCTATTATCCCCCTCTCTTTAATACTCGCTTGGGGGAAACTGTACTCCTTTTTAATCTTGTCAACGGAGGACGCCACGGAAATAGCCGGTTATTTTTTCAGGAGTTTAAAATAGGGTTTTTAGGTAAAAAAACCTTAATGGAACAGATTCAGCTTGCTGTACTTCTTAATAAACGGTTCAAACGTTTGTTAAAAGAGAACAATAAAAGCTACGGAATCGGTTTAGAAGGAGGATACATCTTTGAGGCTACAGACGAAGAGGTTCTTGAGTTGTTGCAGAGAGGGGCTGAAGGCCTTGGCCTTCAGCCCCTCTCTGACTACGCCATCTTTCTTGACGTAGCCGCTTCAGAACATGTCCACACCGAAGATCCTCAAAATTATACTTACTATATTCCTGCTAAAGAAAAGATTGTAGATGTTAATGGTTTAATTGACTGGTATACAGAACTTGCCAAGAAATTTCCAATTGTAGGTTTTGAAGACCCCTTTGCAGAAAACGACAATCTAGGATGGGAAAAATTCAAAACCGCCCCACGTCCACGACAGTACATCATCACAGGAGATGATCTTACTGCAACAAACCCAACCATTATTAAAGAGAGTGCTCAAGCTAAATATATAAACAATGTCATAATTAAACCCAATCAGATCGGTACCTTAAAAGAAACCTTCCAAGCTATCCATATCGCAAATAACGAACATATCACTATCACAATATCTCACCGGTCTCGCGAAACTAACGATACATTCCTCAGTCATATTGTTGCTGCGTGTAATCCAACGTATGCAAAATTGGGAAATATAGTACGCGGTGAACGAACAGAAAAATATAACGAACTTATCCGTATAGAACGTGAGCTCATCTAATAAACTATCCCAAGATCATCTTTTATCGCCTCAAAGATCTCTACCCATGTGGGAGCAGCAGTAGTAGAACCCGTTGTGTATTTTTTGGGACGTTCAAATTTAACCAGCATAATAAATCTTGGATCATACGCAGGAGCAAACCCCACAAAAGTAGTATTTACTGCATCCTCAAGATATCCCCCTCCTTCAGGGTTTGGAATCTGAGCAGTACCAGTTTTTCCGGCTATATCAATTTTCCCTTTATATCTCTTAAAAAGTCCTCTGCGCATAGTAGCAGAAACCATAAATGAAACAACGTTTCTTACGGTGTCCTCTGAAAAGACTCTTTCTACAGCATGAGGCGTAAATCTTATACGTTCTTCAGAGTCATAGATCTCCTTAATCAGAAAAGGTTGCATCCTTACCCCATTGTTCGCAAGGGTAGAATGAGCCGATATGATCTGAAGAGGTGTAGCTGAAACCATCTGTCCAAACGCCGATACAGCAAGATCTACCTTATTCCACTTGCTAGGTGGTTTAAGGTAGCTTGTTTCTTCTTCTTGCAAACCTATATTTAGCAATGTACCTATCCCGAGTTTGCGAAGATAGCCGTACATTATCTCAGGAGTCAGTTTAAGAGCAATCGTTGCACTACACACATTGTTTGAACGATATAGAATATCGGCTAGTCCTAACCAACCGTACCTTTTACGTCTAAAGTTATAGATCTTCTTATCAAGCACCTCTAATACCCCGCTATCAAAGCATTTGAAATTAGTATCTATTACTTTCTCTTCTAAAGCCATAGCTAAAGTAAGTGGTTTTTGAACCGAACCATATTCATAAGGATCAGTCACGGCCTTGTTTTTGAAAATCGTATAGTCCTCTACCTTATAGTACGTGTTTGGATCATAGTTAGGATAATTAGCCATCGCCAAAATAGCGCCGGTCTTAGGATCCATTACAATTACTGTCCCTGACAAAGCCTCATACTCTTTTACTTTCTGTTCTAAAATCTCCTCAACTTTACGCTGTATCTTAGAATTGATGGTAAGTACTATATTCTTCCCTTCACGCATCACATATCTTCTATAATCTGCCGCTGACAAGATACGTCCTTTGATGTCTCTTTCATGTACGATCTGCCCCATACGCCCACTAAGTTCAGGCCAGAAGTATCCTTCAATACCATATACTCCTCTGTACTTTTGATCATCTTCTTTAACAACAAAACCTAAAACATGTGATAAGAACCTTCCCGCAGGATAAAGCCGTCTAATCTCTTCTTTAAAGTAAACCCCAACAATCTGATTCTCTTTAAGCTTTGCCTCTAATCGTTCTTTCTCGGTCTCTTCTAATAACTTATCAAAGAGATAATACGAAACCTCATCAAACGGTATAGGATCTTCACTAACTTTAATATCAAACTGAGCCAATACCTCTCTTAACACCCCCCATCTCTCTTTTAACTTCTCATATTCTTCTTCATGAACAATAGAGATAAAAGGACGCCAAAAAATACGATCTGTTGCTACAGTGATGCCATCTGCCGTAAATATATCCCCCCGCTCGTTCTGAATCTTCTGCTCAGCTTCGATATACACACTACCTAATCTTTTAAAACCTCCTGCATCTGCGATCTGCCACCGAAAAAGCTGCACTATAAGCAACAAAAAAGCAATAAACCAAAACCCGATATTTACGTAATAGAAACCTCTTTTATCTTGAAGCCTCATAGCTTTCTGTATACTGATGTAACACTACAGTTCTTGCCGGTTTATCTACTAAATCTAATGAGGCACCAGACAGATCTATGCTCAGGAGGTTGGTATGCGTCTTAAATAAAGAAAGATCACTATTAAAAAGCAGTAACTTAGTATTTACTTCACGGATATTGTAATCAACGATCCCAAGCTTACGAATTGCAGGAGTAGCTAATAGTTGAAAAATTAGGTATCCTCCCAAGAATACAAAGGTAATAGCCCATAATAATAGAACAGCTCTTATCTTCATGTTCTGCTTAACACATACATCTTAGCGCTTCGAGCCTTAGGATTTTCCCGTATCTCTCCTCGTGTGGGCACTACTACCTCATCTATCCCCATTCCATGCGGAAGTTTCTCTTCAATTATTCGCCATTCTCCAGAGTGAAAAGCTATAATAAGGGCTGTACCTTTTTCACAAAGTATATGTGGAAGGTTTTCTAAAAGCTCTCTAAGGTTATCAAGCTCCATATTCACCGCCATACGTAAGGCTAAAAACACCAAGGTAGCTAAATTAAGCCTCCCTAAGGATGATTTTCTTAAAGGAAGCACTTTATTGGCAATCTTTTGAATCCGTACTACATCATCCTTATCTCCGAAAGGTTTCTTCTCTCTCTCCACTTCTATCTCCCATGCCAATGAAGCAGCAAACTTTGAAGGCATTCCAACATTTTCTTCAAATAAGCGTTTTAATTCGTTCCGACTCAAGAAATTTAGTAGATCATACGCTTTAACATTATAAGTATCTGGATCCATACGCATATCTAAACTCGCACTTGATGAAGCAAAAGAAAAACCACGTTTCTTATCCTCAAGCTGAGGAGATGATACCCCAAGATCAGCCAATACAAGGTCAACGCAATGTTTTTCGTGCTGTAGCTCTTTTATCACTTCACTTAAAATGGTCTGAATATATGCAAAATTGCCATGGACAATGGCCCAAGCAACATTTTCACCCCCATCACTCTCATATACTTTCTTTAGACCTTCTTGAGGGGTATAAGTAAAATAGAAAGCAACCTCTTCTTTAAAACGGTCAAATACATCATCAACTGCCTCTTTGTCCCAGTCAATTGATAAAAGAAACCCACCTGTTCTTTGTTTCAGTAACTCATAAATCTTTGCAGAGTGCCCACCATAACCTAAAGTAACATCTACGATCATAGGGAACCTCTCTTTTATCTTTGTTACGTATTCAAGCACCTCATTAAGCATTACAGGTACATGTTTTTTCATTCTCCTAGTCCTTGATTATCTAATAGATCTGCAATATCAACTACATCCCGTTTTAATCGCTCCATTGCGTTGTTCCAGTCATCTTTTCGCCAGATCTCAATCCAGTTATAAAGACCTGCTACAACAAGTTTGTCACCTACTTCTAATGTTTTATTCCCCAGTTCACGTAGCGAGTTAGGAATAACTACCCTTCCTTGGGAATCAAGATCAAGCAAGAACGCATGGGCAACAAGATACCGTAACATAGCTCTGACATTCCGATTAAGCATCGAACGAGAGGTAAGAGGAGCAATCAAGGTCTGCCATCTACTAATCTCAAACACATAGAGGTTGCTATCTATACCCTTTGTAAGCACAATCTGAGATCCAAGCAAGTTGCGAAAACGCGCCGGAAAAACAATACGAAATCCCGATAATACATTGACTTCATAGTTCCCTATAAAGGCTTTTACTCCCCCCTTCTTTTTATCTGCCATATTATGCCATTATACACCATAATCCACCATTATCAACATCCTAAAAGACCTTTAATAACACCTGATACTAACACAAAGACTGCAAAATTTACCGATGAACATAAATCACCCAACTAACATTAAGGAGTTATTGTGGGAGTTGGTGTAGGAGTAAGGGTAGGAGTAATCGTAGGGGTAACTGTAGGAGTTGGTGTTGGAGTAATAGCAGGAGAAACTACAATCTCTACTCCTTGACGGTTGCTCAAACCATCTTCACCTACTGCTTCAACGGTTATGGTATACGTGCCCGGTAAAAAGGAAGCAGGCAAAGTATAGACATAGTTAAAACTCTTAGTATTAGCGAACTCCTTGATCAGGGTATCGTTTATATAGAGTCTAATACTGGTAATAGCCTTAGCATACGATACAGAACCTGAGATCGTGATATTACTCTCTACTGGAACGGTCTGACCATCTGTAGGAGAAACGATATTTATCTGCGGAAGCAAGGCAAGATCACATGGTTCTTCAGCTGGTCGTTCTTGCCACAATTTATACCCCACCTTCTCTTTGAGATAAGTAAGATAAGTTGCTGTGTGTTGAGGAATCGGTAATGAGTAATCGAAAAACCACTGATCTTCAATAAGACCAAATGCTCTTGCTTCATCAGCATTTGTTGCAATCTTTCCGGTTGGTTTACAGATCGGTACCTTAATATGCGCGTTATCAGTAGGAATCTTAAGCGAAGCCGGCGCAACTACCAGTTTTTTCTCACAAGGAACCTCATCTGAAGCTGGTATATACCCTGTATCTTTACATACCGTAACCCGTTTAATACCCGGAGGAGTTTTAAAGAACTCATATCCAAATTTAGGTACAAGTTTCTTCATTAGATCATTGGCGATAGGGAGTGGTACATTAGCTCCCCATCCTTGTCCCCTTCGGCCATAAGTCTTTTTACCATTATTATTTCCTGCCCACACCCCGATAACTAAACGAGGATAGTAAAGAATCGCCACGAGGTCTTTAGGACCATTAGTCGTTCCTGTTTTACCACAAAGCTTCTGTCCAGGAATATAATAGGCCCAGTTTGAAAGGCCGCGATGATTCCCATCAATACGGCAAAGTATCCAGTTAATCATATAAATATATTTTCTATCTACAACCCTCTTGCTGTTCTTATTAGGATCGTATTTGTAGATTACTTTGCCATCTTTATCTTTAACCTCTAAAATAACCGTGGGTTTATGATAGATTCCTTCGGCAGCAAAAACCGCATACCCGTTTGTATGCTCAAGTAACTTCATCTCAGCAGAACCTATGGCGATACTTAAACCGTACCTATCAGGGTCAGTAAGGGTAGTAATTCCTAACCTTCGGGCTATGTTAACGTATGCTTGAGCACCACCAGCAAGTTGAAGAGTATATACAGCAGGAACATTACGTGAGGCGTTCAATGCCTCTGCCATAACCATTATGCCTTTGTAGCCTTTATCCCAGTTCTGAACATTGTATCGGTAAAACTTAAACGGCACATCAGGAGCAGGGGTACCCGGGAAATACCCTTTTTCAAAAGCTGCAAGGTAAGCATAAGGCTTAGCAGTAGACCCCATCTGACGTAAACTTACAGCCACATTTACATTACCGTCTATTCGTGGATCATCTGTTTTGTTATAGTCAACTGAACCTATCATAGTAAGTACTTCGCCATTCTTCGGATTAATGATTACTAATGCAGCATTACATGCGCCATACCAATCACAGAATTTACTCATTTTGGTTTTAATCTCTTCTTCGGCAAGCTGGTATACCTCCATATCAAGGGTAGTTCTTACCTGCAGTCCAGCGGTTCTTAATGTATCGGCTCCATACATCTCTTCTAGTTGAGAGATCACATAAAACACAAAATGTGGGGCCTTTATATCAAGCTGGGCAGGCTTTAATACTAAAGGTTCTCGTTTTGCTGCTTCGATCTGTTCTTTGGTGACTCCGGTCAGATCTCGATATTTATACATAAGGTCAAGCACCTGGTTTCTACGTTTTAAAGCCACCTCAACATTCCCTGATTTAACCTGGGTAATATAGTAGGATGGCCTATGGATTATTCCAGCCAAGAATGCTGCCTCTGCTAAAGTAAGGTCTTTTGGCTCTTTATTAAAATAAGATTTTGCAGCAGCCCTAATCCCATAATTTACGCCTCCTAACGGTACCTCATTAAGATAAAGCTCTAAAATCTCATCTTTTGACAGTTTCTTCTCAAGCTGTAAACTAACGATTATCTCCACTAGTTTACGAGTAATAGTACGCTCATAAGCCTTTTTACGCCCCCATACCCGTTCTAGTATTACGTTTCTTACTAACTGTTGGGTAATAGTACTAGCTCCCGTAATACGATAGGTTCGCCCTGTTAATCTTCTAAGGATAGACTTTGCGATAGCAACAAAGTCTACTCCCTTATGGTAATAAAACTCTATATCTTCAGCAGACATTACTGCCCACTTCACATGGTCAGGAATCTCTTCTAACGGAACAAACTCTCGATACTCGTCTTTATATAAGACATACAGCAGATTCCAATCACGATCATAGATTTTTGTCGCCAGCTCAGGGGAAACTGACACAAACTTTCCAGGATCAGGTAATCGAGAGTTAACATATCCTAAATAACCTAAAAGCCAGATGGTTCCTACAACTGCCACTATGAAAGCAAATCCCAAAATACCTAACAATAAAGCCAAAACTCTTTTTTTATACTTCCGTTTCTTATGAAATCGTAATGATACCTTTTTGGGGCTTTTTTGCATGACAATAACCCCCCTTTTTCTTATTCTTGGACGCATATACACGATTGTACTATATAATCCAGATATGAAAAAAGCTACAAAGGAGATAATCAAAAAGGTGGTAGTGGTGTTGCTCGTACTCTTTCTAATCTTATCTATGGCGACTAATATACTGTTCTTGTTTACGTAACTTTAAACGATGTTAACCCTTGACCAACCAGTTACAAACATCAAGTATATAGGGGAAAAGGTTGCAACGTTATTAAAAAAGAAAGGAATTACTACGATACTTGATCTTCTTAATTATTTTCCTTACAAATATGAGAACACTAAAAATATCTACTCGATCTCAAAGGTATACAACTACTTTGACAAATACCTTGTGCTTGCCCCCTCTGGAAAACTTAAGCTTAAACTCGGTACAATAGGAATTGTTGAAGAGACAACATTGATACAACCTAAATACAAACGGAATATCAAAATAATAAAAAGCGTCATAGTTGATGAGAAAAATCCAAACGATAAGATTTCGGCAATTTGGTTTAATCAGATCCACATTTTAAAAACCTTAAAAAAAGGAGAAAAAGTAGTACTGTACGGAGATATCTATAAACGAGGAAGCCATCTTGAAATGATCAACCCCCAGTTTGAAATCTATAAGATTCCTCTTACCCATCTTGGAAGGCTAACACCAGTATATGAGCGGGTCTCTAAAAAGATAAGTCCCAAAATGATAAGACGGTACATAAATGAGATTAAACCTCTCATAGGCTCTATAAAAGAGTTTATTCCTCATACTCTAAGAAAAGAGTTTAATATCCTTAATCTGGCAGACGCTTATTATAAGATCCATTTTCCGAGTGAAAAACAAGACATAGTAAAAGCCTACGAACGGCTTGCTATTCAAGAGGTTCTGGAGATGCTTGCCTCATCTAAAAAAGAGGAGGTTAAAACTCCCTCACTCTTTTCTATTAATCCTCAGTTAGTTGAACAGTTCAAAGAGTATATAGAGGAATATAAAAAGCTCCTTCCTTTTACCTTAACAGAGGATCAAGAGAAAGCCACCTTACAGATAGTGACTAACTGGGCTCAAAACAAACAGAGCGTTTTCTTGTATGGAGATGTAGGAAGCGGAAAAACTGTGGTGTTCTTCTTGCTTGCCCTTGCATTCGGAAAATTGGGGTATTCCTCTATAATTATGGCCCCCACCTCAATCCTTGCAACCCAACACTATAAAACATTTACCGAACTCTTTGCTAGGGGTAAAGAACTATTTGATATAAACCTGATGTTGGTTACCTCATCGACAAAAAATAAGAAAAAACTTGTTATAGAGCGCCCTAGTATCGTTATAGGAACCCATGCCCTACTTTTCCGTGATATAGATTTTAAATCTTATCCACCTGCTCTTGTGGCTGTAGATGAAGAGCATAAATTCGGTATTTTCCAACGAGAAAAGCTTAAACACCTCAACAAAGAGGGTTTTATGCCTTACCAACTATCGCTCTCAGCCACTCCTATTCCACGCACTCTAGCCCTTAGCCTATATGGATATCAAGAAGCTGTGTATATCACTACCAAACCTAAAGGTCGAAAAACCGTAAAATCACATCTTGTTCCTCCACATAAATTGGACGATCTATTAAGATGGGTCTCTGAACAGATCAAAAAGGGAGAACAGGTATTTTTTGTCTTTCCTCGAATAGAAGGAGAAGAGATCGAAAACTTCCCCCTAACCCTTTGGTATGACATGTTAACAGCCCACCCGGATCTAAAAGAGATAAAAACAGGAGTTCTTCATGGAAAAATGAAGGAAGCCGAGAAAAACCGTATAATCGAAGCTTTCAGTAAGAAAGAGATAAAACTGCTGTTTACAACTACCATAATCGAGGTAGGAATAGATATTCCTACAGCTAACATAATGGTTATCTTTGGTCCCGAATATATGGGCCTTGCCCAGCTTCATCAGTTAAGAGGGAGAGTAGGACGTTCAGACAAACAAGCTTATTGTTTCCTTTTTAGTTACAATACCCAACCATCGGTTCAAAACAGACTACACTTCTTTACTCGACACAATGATGGTATAAAAATAGCAGAATACGATCTTAAAAACCGCGGTCCTGGAGACATCCTCATAGGGACACAACAACACGGTTGGCGACGCCTTAAGATCGCAAACCTTAATGACTACCATACATTAAACAAAGCCATCACTATCTTCCAAAGATTAAAAGAAGAAAGGGTTAATGTATTACACTATCTTACTCCGCCCCCTTTAGAGTAACTCCTTCTAAAGTACACACAGACTCAACAATCCTCTTTCGTATCCTGTTAACCTCCTCTTCTTTGAGTGTACGTTTAAACGAAGCAAATCGGAACCTAAACGTAAGGTTTCTACTTCCATCTTGGTTGTGGTACACATCAAACAATTCGTAAGAAATCGATATATCGGTATGATCAGACTCTGCTATAGCCTCCTCTATCTTATCTACAAGCTGTTGATAAAATACACCTTTGGGGGTTACAAAGCAAACATCTTGGTAAACAGGGGGGAAACGTAACGGAGGCATCACCCCACCTTCTTTTTTTGCTTTCTTTACAAAAGGAGAAAGATTGATCTCCGCTACGAACACAGGATAATTAAGACCAAGATTATAAAGTACTTTATGTTTCAATGCACCAATAATACCTACTACAACCTTATTATCAGAAACTACAACTCCTGAGGCATACGGATTAAAAGCATCACGAATATCCGTAAAAATCGGATCATATATCTTCTTCTCCAGCGGTGTTACACTCAGCTTTTCATTAAGGACCTTTTCAAGCTTCTTGATATAACGGGTTAATACATTAGGTGAGAGTTTCCGTAAAGTATCATAGATTACCATGCCAAGATGTAACCGTTCGTTAGGAACATTTTCGGAGTTAGTACCAAGCCCTTTTGAAAAAACCGATCCTATTTCAAAAAGATACATCCGCTGAGTATAAACCTTATTATGAACTAAAGTCTTAATTAAGGATCCAAAGATATTTGATCTCATATACTCTACATCTTCTGAAACCGCGTTAACTATTCTATAGAGGTTTTTAGTAGGAATTAGAAGATTTGCATACTCTTCTTTACTTACGAACACATAATTTATCGCCTCAATAAAACCTAAAGTAGAAAGCTGGCTGCGGATCTTAGAAGCAAGAAACAGTTTATCATCGACCCTACTTTCACGATGAGTAATTATAAGAGGATTAAGTCTAACCTCTTTATATCCCTTTAACCTGACAATCTCTTCATAGATATCTTCAGGAATTTCTACATCAAACCTATATGTAGGAACCGAAACAGTAATCTTTTTGTCTTTTTGATTATTTAGCATAAACCCTAAAGCTGTAAGCTTTGTGATGTCTTTCTGATCTATCTTAACATCTAAAAACTGCTCTGCTTTGTCTAAATCGAAAGTAATATGGCGTTTTCGTGAAGGTTTCTCATATTTCTGCACCCAACCAAGAGGATCTACATAGTTTATTAAAAACTCTACTACTCCTTCTATCTTTTCAGGATCTTGCTGTCGTGAAAACACTACTGAAGCATCAGTAAATATACCCGTATTCATTACTGTACGTCGTACGGATGTCTTCTTAAACGTAGCGATCTCAAAGAGTACCTCTTTAGTTGATTCATCTACTGCTGTCTCTTCACCTCCTATTACTCCTGCGATGGCTACTGGTTTGTTATTACAAAGGATTAAAAGAGCCTCTTTATCAGAGAAGGTTCGTACTGTTCCATCAAGAGTAGTTAGAGATTCTCCTTCTTTGCTCCATCGTACAGAAAATTCAAGATTGCTAGAACCACTAACCTTTTTAAGTTTCGTAAGATCAAAGGCGTGAACAGGTTGGCCAGCAAGTAACATAATATAATTAGTGAGATCAACTGCTAAAACTCCATGCACCTTAATTCCATGTTTTTTCAAGAAAACCCTAATGTCAAACGGAGTACTTTCTGTTTTTAAGGTCGCTTTTACCAAAACATAACGCCAAACATCTTCTTTTTCGGTATGAGCAATCTTTACATCATCTAACCTATCTAACTTAATGCCCTTTTTATACCACCACCTCGGAGGACTAAAGGATAACCCTAGCAAAGCACCCAGCTCTTGGGCCATACCTATTATGGAGAAAAGGTCTCCCCGATGGGTAAGCGCTTTATTCTCTATTTCAATAATAACTTCATCTTTTCCAAGTAATGAAGCTAAACTTTCTCCAATTTTAAAGTTAAAAACCGTATCGGTTATAGGAAATACCATTATGCGGTCATGTTCGTTACCCAGGCCAAGCTCATAAGGACTATTAAGCATCCCTTCAGAGATTACACCTTTGAACTCTTTCTTGCTAATAACTCCATCCCATTTATCTGGGTAAGGATTAACAGGCACTTTACCACCTACCCGGGTGTAGGGTACAAGATCACCTGGTTTTAAATTACCAGCACCTGTAACTACGGTTTTTTGCCCTTCTTTACCAAGGTCAACCTTCACAACCCATAGTTTATCTAAAGCGGGATGTTTCTTAACCTCAAGCACTTTTGCCACCAGCACATCTTCATATTCGTCTCCAAAGGAGCTTACGGTTTCAACCTCTGATAAAGCCTCTTCTATTCGCTCAATAATCTTTTCTTTCTCTATCTTATCTAAACCCTTCACAAATAAAGCAAGTTCTTGTAAGGCAAACCTCATCTTGCTGGTGTTAACATGTTAATGTTGTTCTGATATAAATCACGGATATCGTCGATCTTATGTTTACTCATGACTAATCTGTCGATTCCAAAGCCCCATGCAAATCCTTTATATTTTTTAGGGTCAACTCCTGCATTTTTTAATACTTGTGGGTGAATCATCCCAGCTCCTACGATCTCTAACCATTTTTTTCCTCCACAAACAGAACAGGTGCTCTCGTGTTCGCAGAAAACACACTCTACTGCAAACTCAAGCCCTGGTTCAACAAACGGAAAATGGGCAGGCAAAACCTTATAACGCAACTCCTTTCTGAAATAATAAGAAAGGAATGTTTTCAAAGTATAGAGTAACTGACCTAAAGAAGCATCTTCTGTCACAACTACCCCCTCCATCTGATAGAATGTGTGGCTATGACGGGCATCAAGCTCTTCGTTTCTGAAAGTTTTTCCGACTACTATCGCGTATACTTCATTGTGCTTTTTCATCTGATCTCTAATTACCCGTATCTGCATATTAGATGTATGAGTAGTAGGTATATACCCCTCTTCTGTATAGAACGTATCCCATGCTTCACGAGCAGGATGATCAGGAGGTATATTCAGATAATCAAACACATACTTGTCTATATCTAACTCTTTCCCTAAATAAACGTCAAATCCCATCTGGGTAAATATCTCAATCATACGCTCAATCTCGCGAGTGATCGGGTGAAGGGCTCCCTGCTCTAGAGGCAAAGAATAACTCTCTAATCCTCCCTTAAACCATGGGGTTGTTATATCAAGCTCTAATTCTTTATCTTTTATATCAAAAACCTTCTCTTGTAACCAAGATGAAACCTTTTCTGCTTCTTCTTGAACCTGTAAGATTGCATTATTCACAATTTTCCCTAATAAAGCTCTGTCTTCGGGCGCCAACTTCGGAATCTCTGCCAAAAAGGCCTTAAGGGATCGTATACTACTGTTTCGCAATTTAGACAATTCTTCTAAAGAGTGAACTTTCTTACTCTCTTCAAGAAAGCGTTTGACAACCTCCTCTATCTTTCGTCTAATATCGTCAAGTTGCATGTTTATATATTACCATAAATTCATTACTCTTTGGCAAAAGCTCGCTTAACAATGGTTCTAAAAAGATCGGGTTTGTGAATAGCTAACTCAGAGAGCATCTTACGGTTAAGCTCAATCTTTTTCTCCTTTAAACGATACATAAATTCTGAATATTTATAACCCAAAGCCCTCACTGCAGCATTTATACGGGTAATCCATAATCTACGGAACTGATGGATTCGTTTTCGCCTATGCTTGTAAGAATACATTCCGGCATGCATATAAGCTTCATGTGCTCGTTTGTAAGTCTTATGGTATGTATAACGGTAACCTTTTGTGGTTTTAAGTATTTTCTTATGGCGTTTTCGTGTATTTGCTCCTTTTACCCTCATATTCTTAGTTTTTTGATTACTTTAAACGCACTCTCTTGTACCTCTTCAAAAACAGTCTTTTTCTTTCGTCTACGTACAGTGTTTCGATATTTAGAAAGAAGATGCGACCCAAAAGCCTTTTGGCGTTTGATTAATCCACGTTTAGTAAGTTTTACCCTCTTTTTAAGGGATTTTAGCACCTTTGAAGACATGGTTTCTATTCTTTCTTTTTAACTAATATATGTATGTTTGATCCTTTATCTTGGATATCCACGATCTTACAATATTCACCGAGAACTGTCAATAGTCGTTCTTTTAACTGATTCTGCAACTCCTTACTCACTCTACGTTTCTTTACAATAGTAATCTTAACAGGATGACCCTCTTCCACAAACTCTTTAACCTGATTTACCTTACGCTCAAAATCTCCTGAATCAATGAGTGGCTTGAACTTTATCTCTTTAAGTTTTGCTTCTTTCTGTTTACGACGAAGCATACGTTCTTTTTTCTGAAGCTGATAACGAAAATGCTCAAGGTCTACAATACGAGCAACTGGCGGTTTAGCAGATGGAGCCACCAACACTAGATCTAACCCTTTTTCTTGGGCAAGTTTCAAAGCCTCTTCTTTTTTGAATACCCCTAGATTTTTCCCTTCTTCATCTATTACCCTTACTTCGTCGGCTCTAATGTATTCGTTATAAGGGTGTGTCTTAACTAACGGATCAAAAACTCTTACAAATCTTTTTTTACGAAAAGGCCTCATTGTAAAAATATACTTCTGTTCATTTTACGCAGAATCTCTTCTTTCAGTCTACCTATAAATTCCTCGATATTATAAAGGCCAACGTCACCATGTGATCTTACCCTTACTGCAACCGTTGAAGTGTTAACCTCTTTATCACCAACAACTACAACATACGGAATCTTCTCTTCTTCTGCCCTTCTTATACGGTTAGCAAGAGGTTCATCTTTATCATCTACAGTAACAAGCCTTATTCCTTCTGATTCTAAGACCTCTTTTACCTGAAAAGCATATTGAGAATGTTTTTCAGAAACAGGAATAATCCTTACCTTTTCATATTCTAGCCAAAGCGGTAGATTCCCAGCAAAGTGTTCAATTAATAACGCCATAAAACGATGGAAGGTTCCAAAGATGGCTCGGTGGATCATTACAGGGGTTTTCTTACTACCGTCTTTATCTGTATATGTGAGATTAAACCTCTGGGGTAGATTAAAATCAAGCTGAATAGTAGCTACCTGCCATCTACGTCCTAATGAATCTTTAAGATGAAAATCAAGTTTCGGGCCATAAAATGCAGCTTCTCCTTCCATTAGGTTATACGAAACTCCGCTTTGACGCACAGCATTAATAAGCATCTCCTCTGCTTTCTCCCACACGCTATCGTCACCTAGATACTTATCTTTTTTATCGTTTGAACGTAAACTTACATCCACAGTTAGATCCTTAAACTCAAAGGTTTTATAAACATCAAACGCTAATTCAAGTAATCTTACAAGCTCTTCTTCGATCATCTCTTCGGCTAAAAATATGTGTCCATCATCTTGGGTTAAGGCTCTTACCCGCGTTAAACCATGGAGTTCTCCTGCCTTCTCATATCGATATACTGTAGCCATATCTGTAACCCTGAAAGGTAGATCTCTATAACTTTGCACCATCTGTTTATAGATCTGAATGTGGAGAGGACAGTTCATCGCCTTAAGATAATAAACCTCTTCATCATTAACCTTCATTTTAGGAAACATATTTTCCTCATAATAAGGAAGGTGTCCTGAGGTATACCACAATTTATCTTTTGCGATATGGGGAGTATAGACTAAATGATGCCCTAAAGCTTTGTATTTTTCTACGATCCAATGCTCAAGCTGTTCACGCACATATGCTCCTCGTGGGAGAAACACCGCAATACCGCTACCTATGATATCGGGATCTATAAAATAGTACTTCAACCGTTTATTAAGAACGCGGTGATCACGTTTCTTGGACTCCTCACGTTGTTTAAGAAACTCCTCAAGCTCTTCTTGACTCATAAAGGCAGTACCATATATACGGGTAAGCATCGGATTCTTCTCATCTCCACGCCAATAAGCTCCCGCAATAGAAAGGAGTTTAAAAGCAACAACCTCTCCTGTACGTGTAAGATGGGGTCCTTTACAAAGATCAACAAAACCTTTCTCTTCATCGCCGATAACATAGAAACTTACCTTCTCATCGTCAATCTCTTTTAAAAGTTCACGCTTATAGGGTTGATCCCATTTGCGGTAAAATTTCATGGCCTCTTTTTTGTCCATAAATATCTGTCGCACAGGGAGATCTTCTTCTATGATCTTTTTCATCTCGTCTTCTATCTTTTCTAGGTCCTCATGGGTGATAGGAACAGCGAACTCAAAATCATAGTAAAAACCATCCTCAATAACAGGTCCGATGCCCAACTTCGTGTCAGGCCATAGACGCAAAACAGCCATAGCTAAAATATGGGCAGTTGTATGTCTTAACCGTTGCAAATAATCGTCCATTGACTATTTTGTTTGCAAAATCTTATCAGCTATGCCGTATTGTACCGCACTTTCTGCATCCATCCAAAAATCGCGTTCAACATCTCTTGCGACCTTCTTGTGGGGTTGTCCTGTAAGGTCAGATAAAATCGCAATTAATCTTTCTTTTAACTTTTTCATAACATCAGCTGTGATCTGAAGTTCTGTAGCATCAACACTTCCTAGTCCCCCAAGCCATGGCTGATGAATCATTACCCGGGTATTAGGCAATACAAACCGTTTACCCGGGGTACCAGCTGCAAGCAAAAGAGCTCCGAATGATGCAACGTTCCCTAATCCTATCGTAACCACAGGACATTGAACATATCTTATGGTGTCAAAAATCGCAAACCCTGCATCTACCGCCCCACCTGGTGTAGAGATATAAAGCTGAATCTCTTTTTTAGGATTCTCTTTCTCAAGATATAACATCTGAGCTACAACCAGAGTGGCTAACCTTTCATTAATCGGACCCACAACAAAAATTATACGATCTTTAAGTAATCGTGAGAAAAGATCGTAATATATTTTTACTCCTCCTCTTTCTTCTTCAAAGACCGTTGGTATTACAAATGAATCAAACATATCTGCCTGTTTCATGGTAGATTATAACCCATCAGCCTCTGGGGGGACTCGAACCCCCAACCTGCTCCTTAGGACGGAGCCGCTCTATCCAGTTGAGCTACAGAGGCGCTATCTTATATTTTAGCATCATCAGGAATAAGAATCTTCGAAGATTCAGGCTTTTTTGCCTCTTTAGTTTCTTCTTTCTTGTTTTGTTTTATAAAACCTAACTCCCTTAGTAAGCTTTCTTCTGCCTTTACCAATAATGCTCGAGTAAGAAGTTCTATTGAGCTTATCTTAGCCTTTCCAGCCGAGGCATAATCAAAGGCAGCCCGCTCTAAATACATTCTATCTTTCTGGGGATCTATACTTATGTTTCGGGTTTTTATATAAAGGTTCCAGAATACCCTATGCTTTATCTCATCTACAACCTGGTGCGTAATCTGTTCTCTGAACTGTTCTTCGGTTAGGTTGTTAGCCTTGAGATAATCTTGAAATGTTACCCCTAACCTTTGCATATTTTTCTCTATTTCTTCTTTCGCTTGGTTGTAGCGTTCTTCAATTAAAGAGGTAGGTATCTTTACATCTAAATCATGAATAATCTGGTGAAAAACCTCTTCATATTTTTGCACTAAGGTGTTCGCCCTCTTGTTGCTTTCTACTATCTTACGAAGATGCTCTTTCAGTTCTTTAAGGTTTGTAATATTTGGAAGTTTTAACTCTTTAACCCATTCGTCTGAGGGTTTAGAAAACTCTGATTTTTTTCGTTTATCAACCCTCTTCTGCCAATCTGCAAAAAGGCTCGCTAAAGCTTCTTCTACCTCTTTCTCAGAGACATCAACTTTTATCTCCTCAGAGAAATAATACTTCTTAAGATCAGGCAATTTAGGAGAAGGTGCCCAATATAACCGTACTGTCAACACAATTGGTGCTTCTACCATCTTAAACTGTAGGTCTTCTATATAAGGATCTCCAACTACTATTCTGTCTTCTCCAACAACTTCAGGTAGTTTCTTGGCAAGCTCTGAGGGGAGTCCCACGATAAGTGTTGATAAGGTTTTCTCAACAAGTTGTTGATAGATCTGAGGTTCTAAGATCTCGCGGGGTACGTTTCCCTTACGAAAACCTTTCATCTCAGTCTCTTTAGCGTGTTCCTTATAAAGCTGCTCGTAAACCAACCTTTGTAAAGTAGGATTAAGCTGAACCTCAAGAAGAATACGTTGATTCTTTTTATCATCCTCTTTGACGTTAACCTCTTTAATCAATGGAGGAAGTTTGTCAGGTGTGCTTATTGTTGTACTCATTTTTCTTCTTTACTATTTTAGATACTTTGCTATTTTACCTTATATTTAAAACTCTTTGTAAGTAACGATATAATTTAATAATCTTTCTAAGGAGGGGTGCCGGAGCGGCCGAACGGGGCGGTCTCGAAAACCGCTGTACCCTTTATGGGTACCGAGGGTTCGAATCCCTCCCCCTCCGAAGAAAAGGCTAAAAATAAATATTAAAAACATGAACAAAACTTGGATTTATAAAGATCTAATCGATATTGTTGTTATATTCCACCGCAAAAGCCTCGTATTAGATATAACC
>WFTI01000036.1 GCA_015485585.1 Candidatus Dojkabacteria bacterium
CTCATATAGTAAAAAGGCAAAAAAACAGTATCCTTTACAAAAACGAATTTTATTGGAATGAGCAAAAAGCTATTGATTTTATATCTAATATAATCCAACACAGAGAAAATGAGTAATTCGAATCAAAATCTCGAAAAAGAGGCACGTTTTTATCTAGAACCTTCACACTTTACAACACTCCTTAAAAGAGCTCAAAACTTTTTACAACCTAAGGATGCCTATTTTGTTGTCACAGTGATGTATGACAATCCTAACCCCAGGTATTCGTTTTATTCTCCTCAGGTAGATGGTAGGCTAAGGCTCAGATTGTTTAAGAACCTCAATAATCCCAATGCCAACAAAGCCATAATCTCATGGAAACAGCGCCTTAAAAAAGAAAAAGGATTTATGATAGAACGTGAACTTGAAATAAGTATCTCTCCTTCTGACTTTGATAAACTTAAAACCCTCTTTGAAGATATACTTAAAGCTCCTTTAAAAGGAGGATACGAACTCTACAGACATATATTTAATTCAGAATATTGGGAAGTAACTATTAACAAGTACCCCTTTGGAGTAAATGTAGAGATAGAACTTAAAAATGAAAACAATTATCAAGCAGCATACGAAGAATACGAAACAATAACCCAGAAACTCTTTAAAAACTTAGAAGCAGTAAATGTAAATCTCTCTAATGATGATGTATATGAGATTCTCTGTAAACGCCGAAAAATTAAGCCAAAACCTTATATGGGTTTTAACGACAATAATATGCCCCTTTTAACACAAGAGGACCTTTCACACCTTAAAAACAACTGTTTAAGCCCCCTTGATTTTTAGAACGTAATCATACACATAGGCTCCTACTACGGTAAGATATGGAGCAAGCACAAAGATTCCTAGCCCTAAGGTAAAGACTGTTGCTATTAATCCTGCTAATGCTACTAGAAATGTTGCGAGATAAAACAAGAAAAGTTTTAATACCAGGCCTTCGCTAAGTTTCCAACTAGCCTTTATAGCATCAATTGCCCCCATCCCCTTGTCAAATACAAACCACTGAGCAAAAGCAAGGCGCATCGCTATGTAGATTCCAGGAACAACCAAAAAGATAAACCCTACAAAGACAAGTACACTCACTACTAGCGAGACTGCTACTGTATTTAAAAACCTATTAAAGTCTATTAGTCTTAGATAACTTTTCCAATCTCTTTTCTCTCCTCTTACTGTTAAAAGATAGTATCTGTAAACACCGATAATTAAAGCGATGTTAATGATACTTACGAAAAAAGTAGCGATGCTACGGGCGGTCTGCTCATCGCCTAATAATGACATAAAAATAGCTCCTAAAACTATAGAAGCGATGATATAGATGAGGGCGTATCCCACGAAGAAGACTAAGATTAAATCCCTAAGGTTTGTTTTTGTGATGTTCCAGGATTCTTTTAAAATGTGGCTTATTGAGAAGCCTTCTTGCATGGTTGCTTTTAAGTTATCTTAATATTGTCATTATATCATAGGGTGATGTGAGGTTTCGCAGGGCAATGAAAATAGAAGATGTTTTAACCCTCCTTACGCTTCGCTGCGGTATTATATACCTCTTCTGCTGTTTGTAGGGCTTTCGTTACAGTTGCTTCTATTTCTGGATGGTTCATTGGATACTTCTCCCCACCTCCGTAATACGTTGTCTTCTGCTCCTTTTTCTTATACGTGTAGGTGAGCATAGGTAGTACTGGTTCTTTCGCTCCTGGAACCACAAGAAACAACCAGCATATACCATCGAAGGGCAGTTTCTCATCATCAGTTACTCCGTCGACAGAGGACGACACCTCCAATTCTTCATGAAACTCTTTTCCTTTATCACTTTCAAGCGAAACTTCAACCATTGCCCCTTTTGAGGCCCACTCCTGTCTTATCTCCAGTACACTACCTCCTTTTTCTAGAAATTTTATAAAATCCCCAAGTACCTCCCATCCTTCTTCTCCACTAGTAAGCCACCATGGAGTTAGTCGCTCTAGTACTAATGCATCTCTCTCTAATATTGGTGGGCGATCCTTCCCCTTTCTAGACACCTGTTTTTCTATCCACTTAATGATCCTGTCTCTCCCCTTCTCAAGTTCTCCAACACGCTCTTCAACGTTCTCTACTACTCCTTCTTCACCTCTATCTTTCCATGCTTCTTTTAGTGCCTCGCCTATAACCTCTTCGACTTCCTGATAGTCCCACGGCTTTCTATCTGGATGTCTGTATACTCTCGTCGTTTCCGCATTCCTTTCATTAAACCACATTATCAAAGGGACCATCTTCGGGACCATCTTGGATTCCCTCTCATCCTCTGAAGGTACAACTAGAAACACCCATGTGACGACGTCTATTTTCTTCCCACCATCTCCTCTTAATGGATAAGGGGGTTTAGAGTTGGAATATGCGTATCTCCTATACTTGGGCTGATCTTGCTCCCCCCAAAGAGATACTTCAACTTCCTGATGAAGTGGAGTCATGTCCCATCTTATCCTTAAAACATGGCAACCGTTTTCTAATAAAGCGAGTAGCCCTAACCCTGCTTCTGCCCAGCGCATACCTTTCTTCTCGTTTGATTGTAATAATAGAAATGATAGCTGGTCTCTAGGATGTACATCTGGACCACATTTTATCGGAGGTCGTTCTTCCTCATCCATCTCCATAAAAAAAGTTAGGTGTTCCTGAATATTTTTAGCTAATCGAGCAGAAACTGCCCCCCCAAAAGGCTCTCTCCCTTCTCCATAATAATAGTTAAATACGTCTATTGGCTTCTCCATAGTGACCGTATTTTATCATATGATTCAAAATCGCACAACCTTTTCTGAGTTTTTACCTCCTAACACCCAACTACAATCTAACTATTGCTTCCCAATAAAAGCCCCAACCACTCCGTAACCGAAAGTTCGGGGGGGCGTCTGTTCTCATAACCCTCTAGTTTTATATTTAGATTCTTTAAGGTCTCGTCTTTCTTGAGTATCTTTTTTAATGTTTTCCGCTTATATCGGAAAAATCTACGTATTATCTTGGCTAACCTTACCCGTTCTTTGTACTCTTTTAACTTTTTAATATCCAACTTAAACTCTAAAACTGCTCCTTCTACCTTCGGAACAGGCTCAAATGCTGTACGCGGAAGTACCTGCAAAATTTTTATCTCTCCTTCTGTGAACAAAGATAGATATACCGACAAGAAATCTGCGTTTGGTGGCAAACTTGCATAGTTTTGAGCTACCTCTTTCTGCAAAAGAAACCTAAAAGGCAAGAATCTAATGCCCTTTTTGTAAGACAAGAGTTTCGCGCTTTGGGCAATACTCCAACTTATGATGGGTTTTGATATGTTGTATGGAAGTGATCCGAATATAAAAAGTAAAAAGTCTTTTTTTAGAAGATCTGAAAACTTTTCTTTTGTAACCTTTAACAGATCGGTTCTGAGCACATCATCAAAGAGAAAACTTATCTTATGGTCTTTAAACTCTCTGAGTATCGCATCAAGATACGGTTTCATGCGCTTGTCTATCTCTATTCCTAAAAAATACACGTTTTGGGTTGCACGTGTTATCTGGAGTAAAGCATCGTAGGTTAGTCTTCCTGTACCTGAACCGATCTCCAC
>WFTI01000037.1 GCA_015485585.1 Candidatus Dojkabacteria bacterium
CCGTTGAAGAAATTACCCTAAATAAGGGATTGAAACGCTTCGAATGTTTTTTCGGTGACTGTCAAAAACGGTAGTTGAAGAAATTACCCTAAATAAGGGATTGAAACTTCTATCTCTCTCTTGACTTCCTCTAGCATTTTTTCTGTTGAAGAAATTACCCTAAATAAGGGATTGAAACACTTCTGATCAAATAATTATTCTCTTTTAAGCTAATGTGTTGAAGAAATTACCCTAAATAAGGGATTGAAACATTGTCCTGGGTTTTGTGGAAAATCAAAAATTTTTTGTTGAAGAAATTACCCTAAATAAGGGATTGAAACGCCCTCCGAAAGGAGGGCCTCTAAAGTCTTTGAAATCTGTTGAAGAAATTACCCTAAATAAGGGATTGAAACCCTTTCCAAAACTTTCAACCACCCTCCAAATTTTCAAAAAGTTGAAGAAATTACCCTAAATAAGGGATTGAAACTACCACCTTTTCGGTGGTAGAGCCTGCAATTTTAAGTTGAAGAAATTACCCTAAATAAGGGATTGAAACACTGTTCCGAAATTGGCAAGTTTGTCACCGCACCTGCGTTGAAGAAATTACCCTAAATAAGGGATTGAAACTAAATCCTTTAAAATGGTCCTAACGTAAACAGGTAGTTGAAGAAATTACCCTAAATAAGGGATTGAAACTAAAATGGGACTAACTAATTCATATAAAAATCCCCCGTTGAAGAAATTACCCTAAATAAGGGATTGAAACGCTAAAAAATCATATAACTGATAATACGCTTTAAGAGTGTTGAAGAAATTACCCTAAATAAGGGATTGAAACGGTTCGTAAAACTCCCCCTCTAATTCTATTCCTAAGTTGAAGAAATTACCCTAAATAAGGGATTGAAACGGGGGGTTTTGCCGTCCCCCCGTTGAAGAAATTACCCTAAATAAGGGATTGAAACACTCCTCGAGGAGGCGGGAGGGGAGTTCCCTCCCGAGTTGAAGAAATTACCCTAAATAAGGGATTGAAACTTGGATCTTTTTTCTTGATGACAACCTTCGGGGTAGCCATTGTTGAAGAAATTACCCTAAATAAGGGATTGAAACTTGACAAAACAGGCACGGGGGGCAGAATTCATTCAACCGTTGAAGAAATTACCCTAAATAAGGGATTGAAACCTGCGATTTTTTGAGGCAAATCCGTGTGGTAATAAAGTTGAAGAAATTACCCTAAATAAGGGATTGAAACATGGCGGGGTGGCTTATATCTTATCTAAACTAATCGTTGAAGAAATTACCCTAAATAAGGGATTGAAACAGAACTTGCCACATCCACCCCGTTGATGAGAGAGGGCTTTGTTGAAGAAATTACCCTAAATAAGGGATTGAAACGATAAAGCCGTAATCAGTCCTAAAAGTAAAACATCGTTGAAGAAATTACCCTAAATAAGGGATTGAAACCTTATCCAACAACTTCAAATCCTCATACACAAAAATCCATTTATAATAACTTATGCGCACGTTGTATATAACAAGCGATGAGGCAAAAATAAAATATAGAAAAGGAAAACTAAAGATAAATCTGCCCAATGGTTCAACTGTGCCAATTCCTTTACGACAAATAAAAGAAGTAATTGTTACAGCCAGAGTAGGATTTACAAGCTACGCTCTTACTCGCTTAATAGAAAATAAGATCCCAATTCATTTTATTTCACGTAACGGGAAATATAGAGGAAGCTTTATCAATAAAACAGTTACAAATGTTCCTTTAAGATTACAGCAATACAATTTTTACCAAAACCGCCATGACACAGCTATCTCACTAGCTAAACAGGTTGTAAAAGCTAAAGTGAAGAATAGTTATACCCTTATAAGACGATTGTATAACCGAAGAAACCTCCCTTATCATGATCTGAAGGGTAGCAAACGATACGTTCTACGCAAATTGAAAATAGCCGATAGTTTAGATGAAATAATAGGCTTAGAAGGATTTTTTAGTAAACAGTACTTTGAAAAGATGGCAGATATTATTCCTAAGTCATGGAATTTTAGAGGAAGAAACAAAAGACCCCCAAAAGACCCTGTGAATGCTATGCTTTCTTTAGGGTATACGATTCTTTTTCAAAAAATGTTATCACTCTTATTTCTTCACGACCTTGAACCTTTTATGGGTTTTCTCCATCGTATTAAGTACAACAATCCTGCTTTAAGTAGTGATTTAATGGAAGAATTCCGAAGTGTCATAGTTGATAGTGTTGTAATAGAATTAATCTCTAAAAAGGTTTTACACCCTATAGAAGATTTTGAGTTTTCTAATAAAGGGGTAAAACTCACACGACGTGCCCTGAATAAGTTTATTGAAAAATTAGAAGAACGCTTTAAAACCTTATATAAAGTGGAAGATACCCCTCTCAAATACGAAGAGATACTGATTAAGAAAGTCAATAGTTATATAAAGGTTATCAAAGGCGAAACAGATAAACTGTTTTGCTTTACAATAAAATAAATGCAGAATAGAGAAGATATCGTGGTCGTTATAGTAGCATACGACATATCAAGTGACAAAAAGCGAAATGCAGTAGCCAAAATCCTGGAACAGTTTGGAGATAGAGTACAGTTTTCAGTGTTTGAATGTGTAATAAATAAACGAACCTTAGGACAATTAAAAAGAATGCTTACCACAATTCCGTTAGAAGAGGGAGAAAGCATCATCATATACACAATCAAGAGGGCAAAGTATCTTGAAACATGGCGAAGAAGACAAAACACCGATTTTATACCCTATGAAATAATATGAAAAACGATGTAAAACTGTGTTTAAAGAACCCTACAATTTTCTGTTTGAAACATATTTTACTGTAAAACCAATGTTTCCTTTAGAAACTAATAAGATTCCAGCTTCAGAGTATCACCAACTATATTATTCAATCTTATATAACCTATTAGGAGAAGATGCAGCTGGCAAAATAAAACAAACTGCATATTTCCCTAAACCTGTAATCGTTATTGCTCCAAGGCAGATAGTTATACGTACTGTAAATAATGAAATGGGAAATCAATTAGTAAGTGCAGCCACCAATCATCGTAAGAAAGTTTTCTTTATCTACAATGAAAAAGAATTTTACTTAGAACCCTCTGAGTTTACGATTCATGACCCTCAAAAAATCTTTGATAGAATAAAAAAGCAAGCTCCTACTAAGATTGCAGTAAAGACCGTTACTCCAATTTTAAAATATTGTGATGAAAAATCCATCTATAACTACATTATTGCTAATATACGGAGAAATATAGCCAAAATCTACAATTTTGATTCAAAAATTTTAGAAAAATATAAAGTAACATATCTACGGATGTCTCTTAAACTTATCTCACCTTTGGGAGTAAAAAGTTATGTTGCATCTAACGGAGTAATACGGTTTAAGGTATCTACGCCTCTAGATTTATTTGCATTAACCCTTGCTAAATACACAGGAATAGGACTAAAACGTTCTTACGGATTCGGAATAGTTACAGTTTAATCCAATTTAATACCATAAACACCTTTCCCCTTCACTATCTACTTTTTAAAAAATCTCCCCACAAGTTTTTCGGTTTTATTTCACCGTACTAATCCCAAACACCCTATACAAAACACAGAACCTAAAGTATCCTGAGAAGATAAGGACAAATGCTACAAGGTTAAGTGCTATACCTAAGGTTTTTGAAACCTCTTCGATTAGTGCATGACCTACTGCAAGCAGTATAACTGCTACAACAAATCTGATCACTGCATCTTTTTGTCCAACGTTTGGTGTAGGCATGGTTGGTTGGGTTTATATGTTAGGTTAATTAAGTATATCATTTATTCTTACAGTAGGTTGCCTTTTTCCTAAAACGTCATTGACGACTCTCTTATTTTCGACCTCTTTCAACTTAAACCTGCTATAATTTAAAATGTACCAGATTGAAATTACGGGGGTAGGGCGGTGGATTGTAATCGGTGTTATCCTGATTATCTACGCTATCTTATTTACCACCGTAGCAGGAATTGTGTATTTTACCATTAAAGTGTTACGCTTTGTAATCCGTAAGATAAGATCACGTAAAACTCCAGGATGAGCAATATAAACCAGCTTTACAACCAATATAAAAAAATCCTTAAAGAATACGTTAGTCTAAAAAGTGTCTCGACTGATCCAAAATATAAACCTGAGATTGAGAAAACCGTAAAATGGCTAAAAGCCTTTTTAACCAACCAAGGGTTTAAAGTAAAGATCTTTAAAAATTACCAAAATCCGATTATCTATGCAGAGATTATTACCAATAAAAACCTACCTACCGCCCTTGTTTACGGACATTACGATGTACAGCCTGCCCAATATAAAGATGGATGGATTAAAGATCCTTTCACACTTTTTGAAGACAAAAAAAGACTCTATGCAAGAGGAGTAGTTGATAACAAAGGGCAACATCTTATCCATCTTTTGGGAATAATAGAGGCGTATAAAAAGAAATCATTAAGGTTTAATATAAAAATAATCCTTGAAGGAAACGAAGAAACAGGTTCAGCAGGGCTTACACGTTTTATCAAAGATAAAAAGGCTCTTTTAAAATCAGACCTCATCGTTATATCAGACGGCGAGATGCCGTATAGGCCGATGATTAGTGTGTCGTTTAGGGGGACGGTCAACCTGAAGGTCACCGTAAAAACCGCTAAAAATGCGGTTCATTCTGGCCTCTATGGAGGTATTGTACCTGCTGCCTCTGTGGAGGCCGCAAGGCTTATAGCAAGACTTTACTCAGAAGAATACAAGATAAATATTCCTGAGTTTTATGAAAATAGGATCGATCCTACTCAAGAAGAGAAAGAGCATTGCAAAGAGGTAATGAAGTATAAGAAAAAACTTTTTAAGGACCTTGGTTTTAAAAAGACCTTTACTCGGGAATTTGAAAACGAATGTTTAGTTTTGGGTTATGACACGGTAGTTATCCCAACAGGTTTTTCATCAGGTTACACAGAAGAAGGATATGCAAATATTGTTCCTAATCAGGCAGAGATTAAGTTTAATCTGCGGATTCCATACGGACAAGATCCCAAAAAGATTGCGAGGGCTTTTGTTAAAGGCATAAAGAGACTTTTACCCCATTATGTCAGCATAGAAGGAGGAGAGATCGACGACATAGCATACCCTGTGAAGGTAGATATAAATTCCAAGTGGCACAAAGAAGCGATAACTTTACTTGAGAAGATATACAAAAGTAAGGTGCTTTTTGATTACTGCGGAGCAACCTTACCGATAGTTTACGATATAAAAACTATCTTAAAACAAGATCCCCTTCTTATCTCGCTTGCAAACGATGACTGTAATATGCACGGAGTAAACGAAAACTTCAACATCAACCTTATTAAAAAGGGCCTAGAATTTGCGATAAAATGGTGGGGGGAGTAATATGCTAGACAAACTCTTTTTGCCCCGTTCAGTTGCAGTGGTAGGTGCAAGTAACAAACCCCAAAAGGTTGGAAACATCGTGTTTTCAAACCTTCTTCCCCTCCAAGACAAGATAAAGATATTTCCCATTAACCTAAAAGGCCAAAGAATACTAGGAGTCAAAGCTTACAAGAGCCTCTTAGATATCAAAGAAACAGTTGACGTTGTGATTATTGCGGTTCCTCCGTTACATGTGTTACCGGTATTAAAACAAGCGATAAAAAAGAATGTTAAATTTGTGATAATTCTTACATCAGACCTTGATAAGGTTGTTTTTGACAGAATCAGCGCTGAAGAACAGATTAAAAACCTCTCTAAAAAAGTAAAAACCCGTATTATTGGTCCAAACTGTTTAGGGATCGCAAATGCTCATAACAACCTCAACCTTACATTTCTTGACAATATTCCCAAGGCTGGAAACATCTCACTCATTATGCAATCTGGAGCTTACGCTACATATCTTTTTGACTATATGCAAGAATTTAACATCGGCCTTCGTTACTATGTTTCTTTAGGGAATAAAGTTGACCTTGCTGAACATGATTTTCTTGAATATATGCTTTATGATAAACAGACAAAAGTAATCGGGCTCTACCTTGAATCGATTAGTGATGCCAAAAAACTTAAAAAAGTGCTCCAAAAGATTACTCCTCAAAAATATGTAGTGGCGCTTTTGTCAGGAAAAAGTAAAGAAGCTAAAAAAGCTGCTTTAGGGCATACAAACAGTGTGCTTCCTGAATACCAAAAATATAAAGCCTTTTTTGAAGATAACGGAGTATTTGTTGTGTCTACCCCGATTGAGTTTGCATACGCTCTATACCTTTTCTCTTCGTTAAAACTACCTCTTAATAAAGACGCTCTTGTCATCACAAACGCAGGAGGTCCCTCTGTCACAATAACCGACCTTATTAAAGAGGCACTCTTTAACTTAACCGAAATTAATAAAAGAACCCACAGAGAGATTGTTGAGAATACACCACTAACTACGGTTAGAAATCCCCTTGATCTTCGCGGAGATGCTACCAAAGACCGTTATTTTAATGTGCTCAAAACCTTAAAGAATTACCACAAAAAAGAAACTTTCTTTCTAATCGCTACGCCTCAACCCATGCTAGATCTTGAAAAACTTGCAGAGAACATAGACTGGCTCAAACTTAAAGATCGTATAATTTATTTTCCGTTAGTTGGTGCAGAACACATGCCTGCTATAAAACGAGCACGAACTTTAGAGATCTTTACTACAAATCAACCATCTACTGTGCTTAAACTTATATCAAAAACCTGGCATTATTTCATTATTAGAAAGATCGTTAAAAAACAAGCTCAACATAAAAAAGCCTCCAGAAAGAAGCTTACAAAAATTACACCTATTTCTTCTTATAAACGGATTCTTTATAAAGATCTAGAAAAAATCGTAAAAAGCCTCTCCCTACGTTATGTAACTGAAAATACCGTTAAACTTTCTGATCTAACCACATTAACCGCTAAAGAAGAGTTTGCTAGATCTATCTTTTCAAAAAGCAGAAAAAGAGTGGTAGTAAAACTCTACCACCCTGAAGTAGTACATCTTAACAAGATCAACGCTGTGTTTACTGATATAAGCAGCGAAGAAGCCTTAAAAGAAACTATAGAAAAACTTACAAAGATCGTTAATACCCATACCTTAAACCCCGATCTTGCATATCTTATAGTGCAACCGTATATTAAACATTTTGCTGAGCTTTTTGTGGGAATCACATATGAAGAGTCTTTATCAGAATATACCTTAGCATTAGGATGGGGTGGAATAGCAGTAGAAGAGCTAAACGATCTTGAATATATAAACCTGCCTACCACCAAAGAGCATATCGCTTACCACCTTGGAAAAACTAAAATATTCAAACTTCTAACGAAAAACTTGAACACCCGACAGATCAAACGTCTTATAGAAGAAATATATAAGATATCACTTTTGCCCACAGTGGTCACAAACCTTGACTGGGCGGATTTTAATCCTATACTGATAAATAAAGACGAAATAGCACTGGTTGATATTAAAATAGCAGTAACCAACCGATGACCAAAAAAGATTTTCAGATTTTTATAACCGGTCCTGCTGGTAGCGGCGTAAAAAGCGCAGGAAAATTCTTACAAAAACTTCTAAACACCTATTACCACACCTTCGGAAGCGTAGGTTATTACTCCCTTATTAAAGGAGGAAGAAACTACTTTTGCCTTAGAATAAGCCAAACCCCTATATATAGCAACACGTACAAATCCGATCTTTTGGTAGCCCTCAACAAAGACTGTTTATTCGGGTACCTTGATCGACTAAAACCAAAAGGCATCTTAATACTTGATAATACTGTTTATTCATCACTTACTGACACAGAGAAAGAAAAACTAAAACAGTATAAACTCATGACCCAAGAATTTATAGAGAAAGCCAAAGAGAAACAGATCTTACCGATATCATACCTGCTTGTAATAATCGGCTTTCTAAGTAAATCATTGTCAGTAAGTCTTAAAAAAGCCCAAAGTACAGTTAAGAAAAACTATAGTAAGGCTCCGTCTCATATTATTGAAAGCAATAAAAAGGCACTTCAGCTTGGCTTTGAGTTAAACAAAGACCTAAAAATAGGTGTTGAACCTATACGCCGATCTACAACTAATAAAGTCATCGATTGTGCTTATGCGTCTTCTTTGGGCTTTATAAAAGCAGAAGGAAAGATATTCACGGCATATCCTATGACCCCTTCTACGCCGATACTCCATTACCTTGCAAAGATGAAGAAAAAATACAAAATCATCGTAAGACAAGCAAGTACTGAGATAGAAGCAGTAGGTTTTGCAATAGGTGCTAATTGGGCATTTGCACGCACATTGGTTGCAACAAGCGGAGGAGGTCTAGACCTTATGGGAGAATTTATCAGCATGGCAGGAATGGCAGAGATTCCCCTTGTAATAATAAATGCCCAAAGGCCAGGACCTTCTACCGGACTCCCTACCTGGACCGACCAAGGCGATCTTGACCTTGTAAAAGCCATAGGACATGGAGAATTTCCACGTATTGTGCTTGCACCTTACGACGCTAAAAGTAGTTATATCATGATCCAACAGGCATTTAATCTTGCTGAAAAATATCAGACCGTTGTGTTTGTACTTCTAGACAAACATCTTACCACAAGTTTGTTTGAAACTAAAAAACAAGACATAACAAGAAAGATCCCAATAGAGCGGGGTAAAATAGATAAAAATCCTAAACTTGATAAAAACGGTTTCTACCCACGTTATAGAGTCACCGAAGATGGCGTAAGTCCACGCCCTATACTTGGGCATCCTCAGAGTATTCATATTACTAACAGTGACGAGCACGATATCTACGGCTTCTCAGTAGAAGCAGGTAATGAACGGGTTGTACAACATTCAAAACGGTTACTAAAAGAGAAAACAATTCTTAAAAAAGAGTACACACCCCCTTTAAAACTTATAGCCAACAAAGGAGCAGATATAGCAGTGGTATCTTGGGGTAGCACGATGGGAGCGGTGTACGAAGCACTTACTAAACTAGGAACAAAAACCCAAAACTTTACGTATTACCATTTTACGTGGCTTTATCCTTTAAATTATGTTGACCTTACAAGAAAGTTTAGCAGATACAAGAAGGTAATCCTTATAGAAAACAATGCATCATCACAGCTTAGAAAAGAGCTTGAGAGGGCAAACATAAAGGTTACAAAGACAATATTAAAGTTTGACGGAGAGCCTTTCTTTGTAGATACTCTCTATAATCAACTTGCTAAGATTATAAGAAAAACCGATAAATGAAGGTAAACCCACAAGAATACAAAAGCCCAATAGTACCCACATGGTGCCCAGGATGCGGAAACTACATCATTAACTCAATGTTAATGCAGGCTCTAAGCGAGCTAAACTATCACCCCCACGAGGTGGTACTTGTCTACGATATCGGTTGTAACGGCAACGGAGCAGACAAGATAAGAGCCAATGTGGTAAAAAGTCTTCATGGTAGGCCTATTCCTGTGGCTCTAGGAATCAAATATGCAAGAGAAGATCTAAAGGTAATCGCAATAGGTGGAGACGGAGGCCTTTTCTGGGAAGGAGTTGCCCATCTTATAGCCACCGCCCAACGCAATGAACCGATCGTTGTCCTTGCATGGGATAACGAGATATACGGCCTTACAACTGGTCAAAGTGCTCCTACAACCAAAAAGGGTTACAAAACTCCTACCTATCCTGAAGGAACCCCTTATGAACCACTAAATCCGATAGCTTTAGTACTTTCAACCAACGCTGGTTTTGTGGCACGCACTTATACGGGTGATCCTCTTCATTTAAAAGAAACTCTCAAAGAAGCGATCTCATACGAAAAAGGATTTGCATTTGTTGACATCTTACAAAACTGTGCAACCTACAACCCAACTGTCTCATATTACCGCGAGCGTGTTTATAGGGTTAAAAAACCTTTTAAAACCAAAGAAGAAGCAATAAAAGCCTCTTTATCATTTGAAAAGATCGCTATAGGAGTCCTTTGGAAAGAGTAGAAAAGGAAAATTATTGTTGATCTAAAGTATAAGCATGCTATCACCGTAGCTTAGAAACCTGTATTTTTTTGAGATAGCTACCTGATAGGCTTTTTTAATCTTCTCTATTCCAGCAAATGCCATTACAAGGGCAAGCACACTTGTTCTAGGAGCATGAAAGTTAGTCAAAAGAGAATCAACCACCTTAAACTCAAATCCCGGATAAATAAAAACATCTACCTCTCCTTTGTAAGGTTTTAAACAAGAGAATTTCTTATAAACCCCTTCAAGCACCCGCACAACCGTTGTTCCAACAGCAAATACGCGTCCTTTCTGAGATTTAACTGTATTTATCACTGATACTGTCTCTTTAGGAAGCACAGCAAACTCACTGTGAATCTTAAACTCCTCCAAAGTCTCGGTATCTATTGGTGCAAAGGTTCCCCATCCTATATAAAGGGTCACGTAGGCTATATTTGCCTTCTTCTGAATACGTTTAAGCAAAGCCTTGGTTAAATTAAGGCTTGCCGTAGGGGCTGCTACTGAGCCTTCAACCTTGGCAAAAACAGTGTTGTATCTTTCATAGTCAATAGGTTCATCCTCACGTCTAAGATACGGCGGTATCGGAACCCTACCGATCTTATGCGCAACCTCTAAAGCTGGGGCATTAAAACGTGCAACAAGGGTTCTAGAAGAAAGTTTCTGACCTATGATAGCTTTATATCCTCCATCAAAGATTATCTCGTTGTTTTCTCTTAATCTTTTTCTTGGAGAAACTAACACCTCCCATTCTTGTGATCTAAGATTATATTTTGGTAGGGGGTTAAGAAGTAAAACCTCAACCTTTTTGTCTGTATTAGCGATTTTTCCGAATATACGAGCCTTTATAACCTTCGTATTGTTTAAAACCACTACATCATTGGGGTTTATATATTCATCAAGCTGATAGTACCGCTTATGCTCAATTAAAAAAGGTTCTCTTTGTAAAACAAACAACCTAGAAAGTCCTCTTTTCTTTGGAGGATACAAGGCTATAAGCTCTTTTGGTAGGTTATAATCAAGAATAGAGGTGCTTATCGGCATACCGTGATTTTATCAAGAACGCCCTTTACTAAAACCTGCTAAAATATACCTATGTCTGATCTTTCGACTACTCCAAACACTCAACCTGAAGAGAATATTAACGATGATTTTGTTATCGAACAAACCTATACACCTGGAAGTATTGTAGATATTAATATCACAGATGAGTTAAAACGCGATTATCTTGACTATGCGATGAGTGTTATTGTTGCTCGTGCTCTACCTGATGTACGCGACGGATTAAAACCTTCTCAACGAAGACTTCTCGTAGCTATGAAGGATCTTCAGCTTTGGCCCGATAAAGCTTATAGTAAAAGTGCAAAGATCGTAGGTGAAACGCTTGGTAAGTATCATCCCCACGGCGATCAGGCTACATATACAACCTTGGTGCATATGGCGCAAGATTTCTCATACCGTTACCCCCTTGTAGATGGACAAGGAAACTTTGGTTCAATTGATGGTGATCCTCCTGCTCAGATGCGATATACCGAAGCCAAAATGGCAAAGATCGCTACGGAGCTTTTAAGAGGACTTGATAAAAACCTTGTAACCTTTACTCCCAATTATGATGGGACTAAACTTGAACCAACTGTGCTTCCTGCTCATATTCCGAATCTGTTTGCAAACGGAGCCGAAGGTATAGCGGTAGGTATGGCAACTAAGATTCCACCACACAATCTGGGAGAGCTTATAGATGCCTTAGTAGCAATAATAGATGCCGGAAACAGATGGCAAGGTATCGCCCTTTATAATATTCTTAGAAAAATCAAAGAAAAGATCGATAAACGCCCTTATCTTTATGAGCCTCATCCTCAGAGCTATTACACTAATTACTTTCTGCCCCACGATGACCAAAAGGCAGGGAAGATAAAGGTTTTAGAGAAGATAATAAGAACAAACATCGTAGACCCTAAAGAGATAAAAGAGGTATTTACCCAGAAAGAAGCTCAACTTCTTCTTGAGGCTTTGGTAGGAACATATGTAGAGTCAGAAGAGAAGATAACCTTACAAGACGTATCTCTTTACCCAAAGATAGAAACTGATCTTACTGTGAAAGAGCTTATCAAATATGTGAAAGGTCCTGACTTTCCAACATACGGAATAATATATAACCAGAAAGATATTCTAAACCTTTATGAGACTGGAAAGGGCAAAATACTCGTTCGAGGCGTAGTCAAGGTAGAGGAGCTTAAACGAGGTAAAAAAGCCATAGTTATAACTGAGATTCCTTATCAGGTAAATAAAGCAGTGTTAGTGCAAAGCATTGCCAAATTGGTCCAGAACAAGAAGGTAAAAGGAATCTCTGATATCCGTGATGAATCGAACAAAGAGGGAATAAGGGTGGTAATTGAGCTAAAAAGCAGTGCAAACCCTCAGATTATTATTAACAAGCTTTATAAATACACTCCTTTACAGATTAACTATCACGCAAATATGATAGCTCTCGTTGATAAACAACCGATCACCTTAAATCTTAAACGGTATCTAGAACTTTATCTTCAATTTAGAACAACCCTTGAGATAAGAAAGCTAGAATATGAGCTTGCTGAAAGTAAGTACAGAGGCCACATCGTTGAGGGTCTTTTAAAAGCCATCGATATTATCGATGAAATCATTGCCACAATAAAAGCCTCAAAAACCCAAGAAGAAGCCAAGATAAACCTTATCGACAAGTTCGGATTCACAGAGATCCAAGCCCAAGCCATTCTTGATATGCCTCTTAAACGGCTTGCTGCCCTTGAGCGTCAGAAGTTAGAAGAGGAGTATAGTCAATTAAAGGCTACCATAGAGCATCATGAAAAACATTTATCTGATGTAAACCTTATCTTGCAGCTGGTAAAAGAAGATCTTCTTAAGATTAAAGAGAAATACGCTGATTCTAGACGAACCAAAATCGTTGCCGGAAAACCTGATGAACCTACAGAAGATGAACTTATCCAAGAAGAAACAGCTCTGATTATACTAACTGCAAAAGGGTACATAAAACGTACTCCGTATGATGCTTACCGTATCCAACGCCGAGGAGGAGTAGGAAGTAAAAGCACCAAACTCACAAACGGTGATTTTGTAAAACAGGTAGTGGTTGCTTCAACGCGTGATTATCTTCTAGTATTTGCCCAAGATGGAAAGGTCTATAAACTTAGAGTATACGATATTCCTGAGCAAACCAGACAGTCAAAGGGGATCCATATTGCTAATCTAGTGGCGGTTCCTTCAGATGTGAGTATTAGTAAGATTATTCCTATCACAAAGAGAGAACAAACAGATGGATGGTACCTTACATTTCTTACAAAACACGGCCTTGTTAAAAAGACCTCCCTTAGTGAATATACAAACATTCACCGCGGAGGAATAAAAGCGATTATTCTTAGGGGGAATGACCAGTTAGTTGATGTGATCCTTAGCCAAGATGGACAGGATGTGCTTATTGCTACCTCCCTTGGACAAGGAATACGCTTTAACACCAAAGAGATACGACCTCTTTCACGTTCCTCTCAAGGAGTAAAAGGAATCGTATTGAGAGAAAACGATCATGCTATAAGCCTTGAGAGTATCAGATCTGATGATCAGGTTCTTGTAACTGTAACAGAGAACGGTTATATAAAAACGACCAAAGTATCAGACATTAAACGCCAAAAACGAGCTGGAAAAGGCATTCGAATCCACAAAATAGACGCAAAACGAGGGAAACTTGTAGATGCCAAGATAATAGACCCATATACACCAGATGAGGCACCCGAGGTAATAGTCACCACATTTTCAGGAAACCTGATAAAAACGACTCTTGCTAGTGTTCCTATACAAAAACGCACAGCATCAGGGGTAAAGATTATTAAGACATCAGATTCTGATAAGGTTGTGGGGATGGAGATCTAATCCGTAAATTTTAACTTTATAATACCGAAGCCCTTTTAATAAGCATTACTAATGCTAAGATCACTAACAGCATAAAAAACAGACTATTCTGAACTATAAACCTTGTTCTATTAATCTCTTTGTAACGGATAAAACCTATCACTAATTGAAGAAGCCAGAGTAAAAAAACTACGTAAAAAAGATACCCAACAAATCTCTGGTCAAAAACATTAAAAACCGCATTATCAGAAACTCCGAGTACTTTTTCAGAAGAGGAAGCTTTTTTATACGCAACCTCTGTGAGGTCAACACTTTCATCTGACAACAAGGCTATCTTCTGATCACCTAATGCAACCGCAAGATAATCATCTGGACCCTTGTTACTCTTTAGGGGAAGGCCGTAAAAGATAGGCTCTAAAACCTCAAGGCGTAAAGCTTTACCCATAAGATTCTCTTGTTTTTCATCTTTTTTCTCTGTAATCCTCTTAGCAAAGACCCCTTTGACATTTATAATGGCATCTAAAAAACGGATTTTGGCATTGTTCTGAGAGTACCCTGCAACATACTCAACAGGTAAAGGATCATACACATTCGGAAGATATATCCAAACAGGCGGAATATACTCAGAAAAAGAGTAGAGTAGGGGAGTATCTGCGGGATTTGCAAAATGAACCACTGTTACATCTTGTCCTTTAAAGTGCAATCTAGCAATACCTATATGGGTATACCGCGGATTTAAGATGTTTTCACGATGGGTTTTGCTGTTTAACCAGCTATACATCAGAACCTGAGGGCTTGAAAAACCTTTACCTAGATTCTCACCCGCAACCGCATAATAAGGTACAAGTTTGCGAATAAAAAACCAAGGGGTTCTCTTGGTATCGTACGGATTTGTATGTGCCCAATAATTGTAGTTTAAGAGATCAAAAGCCTTAAGCATCGCAGTCTTTTGAAGCTCATAAGAAAGCTTAAGTGGAGAAAGCCCATACTCTTTACGTACCTTATTATGTAATCTAAGAAGCTTATATACAAACTGGGGGTCTTCTTGGAGATCCGCATATATTGGAGTTTTACCTTCAACTAACTGGACCTTTGAACTTACATCTTTCTGGTCTAAACGCCCTACTAACAGAACGAAAACTAATACTACACCACCTGTGACAGAGATAAGCCAGAGTAATCCTTGCACAAAGGCGATTAGCTTACGCATTAATTCTATTATAATCTGATATGAAGCTTGCGCTGTTTTTAATTGCGTCGTTTTTTAATATTGTGGCAATACGAAAACTTTACCCCTTAACGGTTATGCAAAGATATCAACCGATTTTTATTTTAAGTTTAATACTTTTGGTTGAATATAGCGCAATTTTCTGGTTGGATCTTTCAAAGATATTCGTTCTTAATGAGTTCTTAATCGCAAGTATTGTGCAAGTTTCAGCAACTATTATTCTGTTTGCCCTTATAAGACTCTTCTTACGTTTTGGAAACTTTACTCACTATCAGGTGGTTGTATATCTATTGCTTCTTTTCTTGGCTGTGCTAATAGATGCAGTCTTTTTATTAAATTCGCTCCGTTCATTTTTTATGATCTCTACTAATATATTGCTGTTTCTGATAAGTGTTATCGTGCTTATCTTCTGGGGAGCCCTATATCTTGAATATAAAAAACTTTCGTTTGCTGTGACATTTCTCGCGTTTGTTATCGTGGCACTTATAAAGATCTTTTTTTCAACAGAAACCTTTATTACTCCGTTGCTTATGTATCTTTTCTCAGTAACTGTGTATATCTACGTTGAGTATGTTCATCCGTACCCCACCCTTTTTGATAAGTATGTTTTTAACAAACCCTTACATCTTTTTTGGGGAAGCTTAGTATTCTTTACAGGGCTTTTATTGCTTCTTACCTGAGTATTCTTTAAGCAGTCTTTCTACAACCAAAGCACCATAATAAAGATCCTCTAAAGAAAAACTTTCATTAGCAGCGTGTACATTATCATTATAGGAACCCAAAGCATGGATAAGTATAGGCTTATCGGTAAATATCTGTCTCCAAAAACCTACCATTCCGACGGAAGCACCGTTAGGTACAAGTAATACAGGTTGCTGATAAACATCTTCAACAACCTTAGCAAACTGCTTCATATATCCACTATTAACGTCTTCATAATAGTAAGGAAGATCAACCAAAAAACGAAGCTCATATTTTACACCCTTAAATTTTTTAAGAATCTTCTCAATATAAGCTTTTAACAACTGCTTCAGTTTCTTATTATCAAGGTAAGGAACTGTTCTTAAACTAAATTTGATAGTAGCGCTGTGGGGAATATTGGTTTTTACAACTCCTTCTTCGTACGAACCGCTTTTTATTCCATGGACATCTAATGAAGGCAGAAGCGAAACAAGATGCATAGGAGCAAAATCTTTCAGTCTGGCTCCTTTGTATGGGGTTACAACATAAGCCTTGGTGGTCTCTTTTATGGTATTCCAATCGTCTGAGATCTTAGAAAGACGCTCAATCTCATCTTTACCTGCACGTCGTACATACCTGTAGATTCCTTCGATTCTGATACGGTTTCTAAATATATCCTTTAATTTGTAAACCACATAACCTGCAAGGTTGGCACAGTTTAGTACGAGGTTCCCATAAGTACCTGAGTGTAGATCTTTTGGGGCTGTAAAAAGCTTAAGCTCTACATAAAGTACTCCTCGTAGTGAATAAACGATTGTGGGTGTATCTTTGAATCGGGTCATATCGTTTAAGAAAAGAACGGTATGGTCAAACAGGTCTTGATACTCCCTGATAAATCGGGGGGCGTTTTTTGATCCGATCTCTTCTTCGCCTTCAATGATTAACTTGATGTTTATCGGACTATTTTTTGTACTCTCTAAAAAACGTTTTATACCCCATAAAGTAGCAAAAAGCCTTCCTTTGTTATCACTTGCTCCTCGGGCGTAGACCCTTCCATTTTTTATTGTTGGAACAAAAGGATCGCTTACCCAACCTTGCTCATCTGCTGGTTGCACATCATAGTGTCCATAAAAGAGTAGGGTAGGAGCATTCTTTGAAACCTCATACTGTGCATAAACTAAAGGATAATAATCAACAAACATTTCTCCCTCTTTTAAACCAAGTGCCCTAACCTCTGAAAATCCGTATTCTTTAAGTTTTTTAACAAGCCACTTTACAGCCCCTTGAAGCTCTTTTCTATATTCTGCATTTTTCGTACTAACCGAAGCAAAACGTAAAAACTCAAGATAATCATTAAGAAGTGATCGGTCAACCACTTTCTCAAAATCCACCTTCTGGTGGGAAGCCATTTACGATTTTATCATAGGCCTATAAACTTAACAACCGAGTACTTGCGGTTTTATCAAACCCCCGAGTTGCAAGGTAGTACCCTTGCTTATCATCAAGTGAATAAACCACCATTCCATGAATCTGTTCAATTCCAGCAGGCAATATACTGAACTCAGGAATGGTTTCAAGCGATGCCTTATCAAAGATCAAGAAGCGTTCTTGAAAATTAGCGTAACCTTTCGTGATATTTTCATCAACTATTGTATCTGTCTTTATATTAAGATACGATTCCTCCTCAAGTACAGCCTTTATGTATACCTCAATAAAAAAACTGTTTACCTTCGGACGAGCAATAAAAGAACACGTCAGTTTTTGATGACCTGAGAGATAGAGATAGACGTCTATTCGATGTTCGGCTGTATCGCTAATAACTAGATCTAAAGAGAGCTCCTTGTCAAAAACATCGGTTTCTTCTTTAAAAATAAAGACATGGTGTTTTTGGGTTACTTTAAAAGTGTTTTTGTTTTCAAAATCAGTCAAATTAAGAGCATTAGCTATCAAATTTTTGGACTTGAAGTGTTTTATGGTTATCATATATTGTTCTTTGCCCATTATCTAAGCTTCTTTAAGTTGCATCTCTAAGAAGGCATCAAACTCTCTTGCAAACTCAATAGGGAGTCTTGTAACAATATCTGTTACAAATCCTGATACAACCATACTTTTGGCTTTTAGGGGGTCAAATCCGCGGCTCTGAAGGTAAAAAAGCTTTGTATCATCAACCCGAGAGATGCTTGCCTCATGATATACCTTTGCAGTTTTATTTTTAATACGATTTACTGGAATAGTTCCTGCCTTTGAGCAGTCACCAAAAAGCAACGCGTCACATGAAACATTTGAAACGGAGTCCTCTGCATTAGGAGTTATCTCGATAAGTCCCCGATAGTTGTTAATCCCGTCTTTCTTGCCTATAGCCTTAGTGATTACAACACTTCTTGTATGTTTACCAACATGGATCATTTTAGTCCCTGTATCTTGAAACTGTCCTGAATCAGCGATTGAGAGGCTGTATATTGCTCCTTTAGCCCGATCTCCTTTAAGGATACAGCTTGGATACTTCATTGTAACCTTGCTTCCTGCATTAATATCAACCCATACCATCTGAGCATCTTCTTCAACTAAAGCACGTTTGGTCACAAGGTTATACACGTTCTTGCTCCAGTTCTGAAGGGTAGAGTATTTAACTGATGCGCCCCTTTTAACAAAGATCTCTACTACTGCAGCATGTAAACTGTAAAGTTTCTCAAGGGGTGCTGTGCACCCCTCAATATATTCAACCTCTGAGCCTTCATCGGCGATAATCAAGGTTCTTTCAAACTGTCCGGTTCCATATCGGCTGATTCTAAAAAACGCATGAAGAGGCATGCTAACTTTTACGCCTTTAGGAACATAGATAAAGCTTCCTCCTGACCAAACAGCGGTATTTAAGGCAGCAAACTTATTATCTGTATAGGGTACAAGTTTGCCAAAATACTCGTAAAAAAGCTCTTCATGCTCTTTTAAGGCGGTATCTGTATCAAGGAATATGACCCCCTGTGATTCAAGAAGCTCCTTCAAAGATCCATACACAACTGAGGAGTCAAACTGTACCTTAACTCCAGCTAAGAATTCTTGCTCAGCTTTAGGAATCCCGATACGTTCAAAATACTCTTTGATCTCTTTTGGCACCTGATCCCAGCTTCGACGAGGCCGAGGTACAACAGGCTTAAACCAATTGATCTCATCAAAATCAATATTTAAAGGAGGTCCCCAATCTGGCATCTTGCGCTCCATAAAATGCTCATAAGCTTCAAGTCTACGTTTAAGCATCCACTCAGGCTCGTTTTTGTACCGACTTATCTTGTAGATAATCTCTTTTGTAAGTTTCGGCATAAAAGAATTGTAACAACTCTCTAACAAAGATAGAAACATTATTACAAGCAAAGAACAAAAAGCATAACCTAGATCAAAAGTGCGTTTTTATCTTAAAATTAAAAAGTTTATTTCTTACAGAGCCCAATGGTTTCTAAGAAGCATCGTTAGACCAGAAGACACCAATTATAAAATCGGGTATGGTATTTCATCAGAGTCTTCCCTCTATCTATCAAGAAGTACTTAAAGAATTTGGTTTCCCTCATGACGAGATAGACCAAGAATTTCTAAATCCCAAAGGCAGGTCACCCGATAAGTTAGCTCAAGCAGTCTTAGCAATAATACAGGCACATTGCTTGTCACGTATTCAACCATTACAGGGTGTTTCACCACCACCCATAATCAACCTTGAAGGACCAACTCAAGCGGGAAAAGACAGCATAATAGAATGGTTTCAGAGGATGTTAGAAATCTATACATACAAAGAACCTCCGCCTATCACTTTTGAAGATGCTTTTACCTTGTTATTTGGTACCAAGAACCCCCAAAAGGCAAAATGGTTGGGCGATAATATACGTATAGTCGCAAAAGGAGGGTTTGAAGGCCAGCCACTCTTGGGTTTTCCCACAGCCCAACTTCTACTATTTATTATTGGCAGACTTGCCCTCCACCGCAAGATACAACAGGATAGTGAAAGCCATGAAAGTAAGCATATAGCCGTTGTAAACCGAAACTTTTTTTCATCCGCTGTATATCAAGCAGCCATATATGCACTACAAAGGACACAACAAGAAGGAGATCTTACCCTCGAAAACATATTCAGGTGGTATAAATACTATACTGAGGTAATTCTTAGACTCCATAAATATTTAATTGATAACAACCATCTTTTCCCTGGGGAATACACAATTATAATCCCTGTGGAGGTTCTAGACCCTCAAGAAAGCAAAGAAGAAATTCTACAAAGATTACAAAGTCAAAAAGCCCTTTTTTCTTGGATTACTACAAACTTTGATCCGCGCAAAAAAATAAAAACAGACACCCAAGGCGAAAAAGACCAATACGAACCTTCAACCGAGATTCCTCAAAAAACACTTCGGTTACTCAAAATCGGTGAAGGATCCGCATACTACATAACAGCAGAAGTAGCTAAAGAACTGTTTGGTGATTCAGTAAAGATTATTTTCAACCCTCATCTTCAAGAATCAACTCCTGAACAAGTAGAAAAGTTCTTACACTTTTTAGCCTACTGGATACAACAAGAACTGTTTCCTGAACCAGTTAGGCCACTTTGGGTAACACCCAATTATTTAGTGCCTGATAATCAGATAGTAACTGCCTTTTTAGGTCTTAATCAACCCAGAAGTAAGCTTAAACCATCAGATCCCCTTGTAGCCTTTTTGTACAATACGGTTAACTAGCTCTTTACCCCCTGTTTTTGCTAGTTTTCCTCCATAAAGTACTATAGCTTTGGTAGGCTCAAGAATATTTACGACCCTAAAGTTATGGCTCACGATAATAATTGCTGCCCCTTTTTCTTGGGCATACTCTTTGATGAGTCCAAAGAGCCGTCTTTCAGAATCTATATCTAACCCTGAATCAAGCTCATCAAGCATAAGTAATAATGGAGAAACAAGCAATAAGGTTAAAACTTCAAGCCTTTTTTTCTCACCTCCTGAATAGTCAAGGTTTACCTCCTTAAAAAGAGAATCAAACTGCAGACCAACCTCTGAGCAAAGCTCTTTTACACGTTTTTCAAAAACAGCCTCATCGGTATCTCCCCAACGTAAACGGTAGATATTAAACAACAGATCGATTGTTTTTACACCTGCAATCGGTAAAGGTTCTTGAAAACTAAGATATATCCCAAGCCAAGAACGGTGATATGAAGGCAAGCTAGAGATATCTAATAGATTGTTGTTTGCCTGTTTCATGGTTTCTTTAAACTCCTTATCTTGTTTTGCACAAGCAAAGATGAAATCAGGGTGATAGTTAAATAAGATCTCTCCTTCCATCTTATGTAAAGGAGAACCAGCAATAGAATGTAAAAGAGCACTTTTACCCGCTCCGTTAGGACCCAGTAAATAGAGCACATCAGCTTCATCAACAGAGAAATTAACTCCTTCTAAGATCGTTTTGTACCTATCTTGGGCGGTCTTTACCTGTACTCTTTTACAATCTACTAAAAGTCGGGTCATAAGTTTAGTATATAACAATTTATTTAATCTGTTATACTAGAACATATCCGCATCAAAGATTAAGCATCTAAGATTAAAAAAACTAAGAAACAATGCCCAAAAAACAGAGAAAACCTCAAAGATCTATTGAATTTGTAGTGTTTTCAGCTATTCTTGCTGCAATATTGCTTCTTTATGCAGTCATAATAGGAGCTCCTGCAAACAACAAAGCCGCAAACAACCAAACCTCAGAAGCTCAAACAAAAACCCAACTTGCACCCGGAGTAGAAGATGTCTCAGAGCATTATCAGCGACTTATGATACGTGACGATGATAGATATCTTGGAAACAAAGACGCAGATGTAGTTATTGTAGAGTTTCTTGACTTTGAGTGTCCTTTCTGTAAAAGGATACACACATTTCCAAGAAAGATACAAAAAGAATTTAAAGATAAAGTGGTTTGGGTTTTCAGACACCTACCATTACCGTTTCACGAACCTTATGCAACCCGTGAGGCATTAGCAGTAGAATGTGCATATGAACAGCAACAGATCGATGGCTATATGAAGATGCACGATAAAATATTCGGCGGAGAAGGGAAATACAGTGAAGAGAAACTCGTAAGTTTTGCTGAAGAGATCGGTCTTGACAAAGAGAAGTTTAGAACCTGTTTAACAGAAGAAAGGTATAAAAAACGTATCGAACGTGATCTAAAACAAGCCCAAACAGTAGGAGCTCAAGGAACCCCAACGATCTTTATTCTTGATAGGAAAAACCAGAAAGCCTACGGAATCTTCGGCGCCATACCTTATGAAGACTTTAGAGATATAGTCAAAAAGGTGGTGGAGTAGAGGGACTTATGGGATGGACATCTAAACCCTCTCAACTAACCTCTCCACCCTCTCTACCTTATCCTTCACCACTGAGACGTGAGAAGAGAGTACAAAGCCTGAAGCCAAAAAGCTGTTTACGTGCTCAACAAACTGGGGTATTACGGGCCAAAGAGCTGATGATAAGGCTGATAACAAAACAAAAACCTGACCGATTGTCCTTTTTGACTCAGTATCTTGTGGATCTTTCCAGGGAGCTCTCTCATTAAGAAGGGTATTTGCTTCTTTTGCTAACTCAAGAATCTTATCTAGCGCCAAGATAATCCGTACTTTACTGTAAGCATCTAAAATCTCATCAAGTTTTGCCTGTGCTTTGTTAAGTATCTCTTGTTGTCCTTCTTCTGGAATCTTACCCCCATAATTTTTAAACACAAAAGAGAAAACCCGATAATAAAGGTTAGCTATGGTAGCTAAAAGCTCATTATTAACAAGCTCTTTAAAACGCTCCATTGTAAAGTTTGAATCTTTGGTCTCAGGTAAAAGACGAGCAAGCGCCCAACGGATTGTTGTTTGGTCATATTTTTCTAAAAGTTCCGCTATGCTTATGTAGTTTCCAGTGCTCTTGCTGATCTTTGCTCCGTTTAACATCATATAGTGGTTAGCTACTACATCGTAAGGAAGGTTTAAAAGTCCTAAGGACTCCTCAGAAGGTAAAAGTGTCGAAATATCTTTGTCTTTTACCCGCTCATTAAACATCATAAGCTGAATAGGCCAAATAATCGTATGAAACGGAATGTTGTCTTTTCCTAAGAAATAGTAGTGGTGGCAATCGCTGTCTTTCCAATACTCTTGCCAATCGTAAGAGCCTATTAACGATGGATTATAGATGCCGATATATTCTTTGGGAGGCTTTCCTTTAAAGTTGCTCCATTCAATAGTTGCTGAGAGATACCCTATTACTGCCTCAAACCATACGTACCATACCTGATCTTTAAAACCTTCGATCTCTACAGGAATCCCCCACTGAATATTACGGGTAACAGGACGGGGTTTTAGTCCTTCTTTAAGAAACCCTAAGGTCATCTCACGCACATGAGGCCTAAAATGGGTTGAATTTTTTACATATTCTTTGATCTGCTCAGCAAATTTTGGTAGATCTAGATACAGGTTCGTTACTTCAACAATAGTCGGAGTAGTCTTTGAAAGCTTACTTTTCGGATCTTTAAGCTCAAGAGGATCAAGAATTCTTCCACAACCATCACACTGATCCCCCCGAGCAGGAAAATGCCCACAGTACGGGCAGGTTCCTTCAACAAATCTATCAGGAAGCACCCGCTTCAACTTCGTATCAAAAAACATCTTTGTTTTACCTGGAACAAGAAACTTCTTCTTATAAAGAAACTTTCCTATGGTGTTTACAACCTCAAAATGAAGTTTAGTATGGGTGTTTGTGTAGTTACTGTACTCAAAACCTAGAGCTTTTAGCTGGTTGATAAAAATCTTATGGTTTGAAAAAGCATATTCTTCAGGATCTTTATTTGCCTCAAACGCCTTTACACTTACAGGAGTACCGTGCATATCGCTTCCTGAGACCATGATCGGATGATTTCCGATTAGAACATGGTAACGGCGAAATATATCTGCTGAAAGATATGCCCCTGCAATATGACCTATATGCAAAGAATCAGCATTAACATACGGCCATGCCACGGAGATAAGGATCTTTTTAGAGATATTTTTTGACATAGGGAATTTTAGCATAGAAGAGGGGAGGGGGGACCGGCAAAAAGGAAAACCGATCCCCCCTGGGGGGCTATTTTTTGCGAAACGCCCCCCATGCTAGCCACAGCGCCAAGGCCACGTCGATACTTATAAAATAAACGGAATGGTTATCCACAAGCCACGCGATAATGGCTCCAGCCGCGAAGCTCACTAACAACAGGCCAATAACCTCCCACAGTTCTAGTTGAAACCGCATGATCCACCTCCTTCTAAAGAGATACCGAATTATACCATATTTCCGGAAATCTTCCTTTATCTCACTACTATTTAGCCCCCCAAAACCCCTAAATCGACACTCCCAACCTTTTAATCTCAAACCTAATATCCTCTTTTAACCTTTCGGGGCCGAAGTGTTTGTAGAGTAGATTATAGTTATGCCCAGTTATCTTCTCTTTCTTCTCTTTGTCAGAAAGTACCTTAGAAAGCTCAAAGATTGCACGATCTATCTTGTTTTTAGGAACAAATCTAAACCTCCCTTCAGGGGTTGTAACGGGTCTGGTTAAAGATCCTAATGAGATTATTTTAAACCCTAAAGGTTTTATATCTTTTTTAAAGACCTCGTATTCAAACATTACTAAAGGCTTCTTAAAATAGATCGCCTCTAAAAACTGATTTCCGAATCCCTCAAGCAGAGTAGGGTAGAGTATTACATCTGCCAGCCGATAAAAGTCCCAGAAATAACGGTGTTTAGTGTTGACAAAAACCTTAACTGCTAGTTTATTAGCAAGCCGAAGAAGCGAAGAAAAATACGCCTCATCACGAAGTTGGGGATTTGAGAAGATAACAATTCCCTCTTTAAAAGATACCTTCTGAGCTAGCTTAGTACGTAGGGTGTTAAATCTATGTACAAACAAAAGTGCATTCTCTATACCTTTTCGTCGGCGGATACGAGTAGCTACTAAAAACACAGTTTTATCTTTAAACTTTCTGGTAAGTCTTGATGGAACCTTTGTACTGTTATGGTTTATGATGCGTTCATCCCAGTAATCACGACTTACATAAAGGTGGTCTATGTTTCTTGCCTTAAGATAGTGTACATCTAAACTGTTTATAGTTACATGAGAGATAAACTCAGATTTTAGTGGAAACTTCTCAAAAATATTTATGAGCCTCTTAGGAAAATACGATCGAGCCTGCCAAAAGTCATGATCAAGTGAGATCGTAGGAATCTTTAGCTCCTTTAAGGCTTTATAAAGACCCAAACTAGCAGCAGGAATAATCGGCAAAGAGAATAGATTGTGCACATATAAGGCTTTGATCTGGTGTTTTTCGAAAAACTCATAAAAGCTTTGATACGCTATCTTTGTTTCACTCTCTATAAGATGCACTATCTTTCCGGTAGAATGATGCTCATACTCCTTATCACGTAGTACACAATAGAATGGAGTGTTGTCTATATCTAAGAACTCAAACTGATCTTTATCGATCAGGATGTAAGGATACTTTAGATCAGAGAGGGTAAAAAGCCTCGTTACAATCTGTAAACTTACACCGTCTGTTCCATCGGTATTGTAATGTACAATGCCTAGCATAGAACAGTGCCTGCGTATCTAAATGAATGATATGTTTATAGCATAAACTTAACCTTTTGTGAATGAAAGATAGATTTTGTGTAATTTCTTGGATAAGTCTACTACATCATATTGATCACCTACCTCACTCTAGATCGGCATGGAATTAGTCCTAATAATTCACGTATCTTAGAAAGAGGCACATATTTTACATGTCTTCCCCTTGCAGCCTTTCCGTATAATCTCTCGGTAAAACAGTAGAATTTCTGCTTGGTATTAGTAGTAGCCCTTTTTTGTAGGATCGTACTTTCTTTCTACCTCTTGCCATATAAAAGTATGGCATGAAGTGTTTAACTTATTCGTTTTGAATCGCACCTAATTTCCGTACAAAAACAGATCATTATTAATGAGCCGTAAGCAAAACAGTAGGGTGCTATACTCCTTAAATGAAACCTTTAAATGACTCTATTATTCTTATTGATACGAACTCTTTAATGCATAGGGCTTATCATGCTTATCCTATCTCTTTGGTAAATGCGCAAGGAGAACCTGTAAACGCTGTATACGGCGTAACTAGTATGTTGCTTGACCTGCTACTTAAGTTTACCCCTAAATATGTGGTTTGTGCGTTTGATTCAAAAGCGCCTACTTTTAGACATAAG
>WFTI01000038.1 GCA_015485585.1 Candidatus Dojkabacteria bacterium
ATTAGAAGCCTTATAAGTTTTCCCGCCGGAATGTTTCGTATGAACCCGTTTCTTTTTCTTTTATATGGATTTATGGGAGCATTTTTCTGGAACCTTATCTGGACCGGCTCAACCTATCTGGTAGGCTCTTCTTATGATCAGATCCTTTCAATCTACCGAACTTATGAGAAGGTAGTATTAGGGGCTTTAGCGCTTTTCACCGTGGTCTTTGTACTATTTGTCGCACACAAAAGGTTTTGGCAAAGGAGAAAAAGTGGAAAAAGTTAAATCGTCAATTTACCAAAGGTTTCCTAATAAAGTCAAAGGACGCATGTTTAAAAATTCTAAAATTGCATTTCATGTCTGTTTGGAAATGAAATGTACTCATTTTGTTCCCTGGAGGTAATGAAAATGTAGTTTAGTTGTGTCGACTCTTTACACAGTAGAAAAAATTTTACATTTATAGTAGAATACCGCTATGGCTAAAAAGGCAACCGAACAGAACGAAAAAAAGAAGCAGACAGAAGCAAAAGAAACAAAAGAAGTGAAAAAAAGTGATACTAAGAAGCAGCCTCCCCAAAAGAATACTAGTGATGCAAAAGCAAAGAGTATCGGGGATGACACGAAAATTGCAGAGAATGCTGCTACAGAAGAATCTTTAGACACCTTTGCAATAGTTAAAAAAGGACAACATCAATTCTTTCTGGTGCCTGGACAGAAGCTTGATCTTCCTCGCATGAATATTACCGAAGGAAAAGAGTATACCTTTAATGATGTGCTTGCTCTTTATAAAGATGGGGAGTTTCTGTTAGGTACTCCCACTGTTGAAGGTGCTTATGCTAAGGTTTTTGTAATAAAACATGTAAGAGGTCCCAAGAAATACGGTTTTAAGTATAAGGCAAAGTCTCGTTATCGCCGCAAATGGGGGTATCGCAATCTGTATACCCGAGTAAGGGTGCTTGAGGTAGGAATCAAAAAATAGCAGTATAATTCACTAATGCTAGGTTATATTCTTTTGTTTTTCCTTGTTGCGACTTTGTGTTCTTTGCTCCTTACTCCGTGGATTATTAAACTTGCATATGCGTTTGATGTGGTAAGGTATCCTCCGTCTTATTATCTTAAGAGGTTAAAAGCAAAAGGAATCTCGATTGATCCTTTCAAATTAGAGGCTGCTAAAAGACGTTTAGAGAAGCCTCCAACCCCGGAGTGGGGTGGCATTACATATATCGTGGTTTTTCTACTTATTAGCGCAATAGGACTGCTTATCTCTAAACAGATCAACCTAGGAGCTGAGGTGCTTATGGACTATATCTGGTGGGGATTTGGCATCTTGGTACTTCTTATAAACGGAATCTTAGACGATAAGTTCGAGTTGCCTAGTTTTGCGCAGATTTTTGCTTATATATTAGCCTCTTTGCTTTTTGTTTTCTCTAATTTTTCCGTTGCACAGGTTAACCTTCCCTTTTTAGAAAACATAGCGATTGATCAGTATATTTTGAAACTCTCTTTGGGCTCGGTAGTAATAACTTTAAATATATGGAGCGACCTTATAATCTTTGCTTTCTTGCTCTATATGATCATGGCTCTCAAAGTGCAGGCTGGTACTGACGCTGTTATGGAAACAAACACGTTCGTAGCACTACTACTTTTGCTTTTTATCTCATATAAAAGTGGCCTTTATACCACAGCCTTTTTGGCTTCTGTGCTTGCGGGAGCTTTATTAGGATTTATTTTTTACAACTGGTATCCTGCCCGTATCTGGTCAGGAGAATCAGGTGACGCTGTAATAGGATATGTTATCGGAACCTTCGCTATAATCGGCCGTGTAAACCTATCAGCAGTACTTATTCTTTTTGCTATTCCTATAGTTGATTTTGCTTATGTACTCTTAAAACGTTTAAAGAGGGTTCTTAAAACTCATAAGAAGGTTTGGTTGATATTTAAAATGAGTGATAGAAACCACCTTCATCATCGATTACTCGCAGCAAATATCAAAGAATCTTATATTCCAATTATTGAAGGAATATATACCTTGGCACTTGGTGTATCTTTATATTTTGTGCCTCGATATCTTCGTAATGAGTTCTTGGTAGTGGTTTACCTTATAACCTTTTTTGTAATTGTGTTAGTGGATTTTTGGGCAAGAAGAAGAGGCAGCTTTCAAGATTACATGAGTACTAACAAAACAAGGTGAAAAAAGCTTATTGGTTAGTTGCAAACTATGAAAGAAACCCCGACTATTTTTATCGGGATTTTTGGAAAACACGAAAATATGAGCATCTTGCTGAGGTAATAGCCCTAGAGAGGTTACTTAAAAAAATAGAAACCTTAACCCATAAAGAACAGACCATGCCGTCTGTGGCGCTTGATCTTGGGGGCGGCTTTGGCCGCCTTATTCCTATCCTTAGGGAATATTTTGATACCATTGTTCTAGGAGATTACTCAACAAAAGAGATAAGAAGCGGAGAAGATATCTATGCTAAATACCCACCCAAAAACCTCATAAAAATTGCGTTAAACGCCTATCGGCTTCCTTTTAGATCAAACACTTTCGGAACAATTGTATCTTTCCGTCTAGTGCACCACATAGTGAATCTTAAGGAGTTCTTACAAGAGAGTTATCGTGTGCTTTTCCCCGGTGGTTATATGATACTTGAGTTTGCGCACAAAGACCATATGAAGGCAATATTGCGCGCTTTATTGAAGGGAGATTTAAACTTTTTCGGAAAAAGAAAGATTAAACAGAAACATAATCCTTTCACTGCCCAGGGACTCTCTTCTAAGAAAGGAAAGATCTTCTTCTATAACTATTCTTATCATTACGTGGTTTCTACTGCTTCCTCTGTTGGATTTAATCTCATAGATTATCTACCCGTGTCTTTTTTTAGGGTTCCTTTAATCAAAAAGTTGGTTCACTATAAAGTCTTAGTATCGGCTGATGCTATCTTACAGCTTACTAGATTAAGGATTACTCCAAGCATCGTTCTGTTATTACAAAAACCCCATAAAGGTTCACCCTCAGCAAAGAAAAGAAGTAAACAAAGGGCAGAAGAAATCCTAGAGGCATTTTTAAAGGCTTCAGAGAAAGTGTCATTCTTAGAAGCTTATCTTTTCTGTCCTAAACATCGTATCGGAATTATCTACTCAAAAGATCGGTTTATCTGTAAAAAGGGATGTGAGTATAGAATCAGAAACGATATTTTAGATTTTCGATATCCTCCGCCTGAATTTATTAATTTTTGATGGTATAATCTAACATAATTTCAATTAAAAATGGGGGCGTAGCTCAATTGGTTAGAGCGCTGGCCTGTCACGCCAGAGGTTGCGGGTTCGAGTCCCGTCGTCCCCGTTTAGAGATCCAATTTAATACTTCTTTTACTAGTTTGTAAGTATCATGACGCACACGCTCTTTCTCGTCGATCTCTATAAAATCTCCGGTTATGACGAGTTTTCCTGCTTTTTTTAGGGGTTCTTCTTCAGGTTTTACAGGAACAGCGCCTTCTAACTCTTTATACCGTTTAACTATACGATCAGGAATCTTACCCGTATTAACCACAACCACATCTATAATCGGAGCCCCTATATGCTCCTCTATGGCATTTACATAGTCGGTTACTGTGTAGCCAGGAGTTTCTCCATAGTCATTAAAAAGATTGCAGGTGTACACCACAATTCCGTCAGCTTCTTTTAGGGCAGAGATGATCTCTTTAGGAAGCATGCTAGCAATTACACTTGTATAAAGACTTCCTGGTCCGATAAAGATGATATCTGCATTTTTAATCGCTGATATAGCTTGGGGATTTACCTTTATGTTTTTAGGTTCTAACCAGATCTTTTTTATCTTTCCGCGTTTTAATTTTCCATACTGGTAGATAAGAAGTTCACCTTTAATTACCATACCGTTATCAAATTTTGCTACCAAGGTTACATCTTCATCCGATATAGGAATAACATTCCCTACAGTATCGAGTAAACTACAAGCAGCCTGTACGGCTTTTGAGAAAGATCCTGTGATTTCTCTTAGGGCAGTAAGCATAAGGTTTCCAAAAGCGTGGCGGTGGAGCCCGCTTTCTATATTGTCGAATCGGTAATCAAATAGTTTACGTAAGAGATCTTTGCGTTCTGACAATGCTGCGATACAGCGCCGTACATCTCCTGGAGCAGGCATATGGAACTCTTCGCGTAAAATTCCTGTACTTCCGCCGTCATCACTGGTTGCCACAATAGCGTTTATCTCTGAGATGGGGGTAGGGTAGAATGCTTTCAAACCTTCAAGTAATTTAGAGAGGCCCGTACCTCCCCCAAAAGCAACTACACGGTATTTTTGTTTACTCATCTGTTAAGATTATACCTTCTTTTGTAGGAGGCTTAAGCAGTTTATAAAAGTTATTAATTACTAAATCTGCGGAGTCTAAGATCTCAGGATCAGCTAGCTCCTCATCTCCTACATAAACCACAAAAAGACCAGCATCTTTTGCAGAAGAGATCCCCCTTAGGGAATCTTCAAAAGCAACTGATGCATCAGCACTTACCCCTAATTCTTCAAGGGCTTTTAGATAAGGTTCAGGCGAAGGTTTTGTATCTACTACGTCATCAGCGGTAATGATGGTATGAAAATATGAGTCTATTCCTAAGAAATTGAGTATAAACGTGGCTTTCTCTCTACTTGCAGATGTAACTACTGCAAGCTTTTTCTCTTCTTCTTGCAGCAAGGTTAGAAATTCAGTTAGACCTGGTGTGGCGATTATATCGCCTTCTTCTTGGCTTTTTACTATGGTTCCCATAAGGTCAAACAAGAAAGCATCGTAGACCTTCAGGTCTAACATAGGGGTACTATAACACAGGCTCCAAAAAATATGCAACCAGTAAGTAATCTGCAGTATAATTCGGTATGTCTAGTGTGGAGTTTGTAGATTTTTTAAAGGAGATCCAAGAAAAGTGGGGCAAAAAGTGGGTAGAAGATAACCTTTTTAAAGCCGAAGATTTTGATACGAAAAGAAAGAAGTTTTATCTACTTACTGAGTTTCCGTATCCTAGCCATGTTGGGTTACATATGGGACATTGCAGAAGCTATACTATGATGGATATATATACACGATATCTTCGCATGAAAGGTTACAATGTACTGTTTCCGATGGGATGGGATGCTTTTGGGCTTCCTACGTATAACTATGCGATTAAGGTGAATCGTCCTCCTAAAGAGGTTGCAAAAGAAAATGTTAAAAACTTTAAAAACCAGCTTATTGCGTTGGGAGGATCTTTTGATTGGACCCGTGAGATCAATACAACCGACCCCGAGTATTACCGTTGGACCCAGTGGATCTTTATTCAACTATATAACCATTGGTACGATCCAGAATATCCCAGAGAAGATGGAAAGAAAGGCAAAGCAAGACCTATAAGCGAGCTTGAGATCCCTGATGATATAAAAAAGAAAGGACCAAAGGCGATAAAAGAATATCAAGATCGTTTCAGGCTTGCCTATAAAGCCAAGATGCCGGTTTACTATTGTCCTCACTGTAGAATCGGAGTAGCTGATGAAGAGGTAGAACCAGGTGGAACTCATGAAAGATGTCATCAACCACTAGAAAAACGTTATCTAGAGCAGTGGCTACTTAGAATCACAGCGTATGCTGATAGGTTGATAGAAGACTTGGAGCTTGTTGATTTTCCTGATTCGGTTAAACGTGCACAGATCAATTGGATCGGCCGCAAATATGGAGCAGAAGTAAAGTTTTTTATAGAGAATACCGACTATCCAGTTACTATCTTTACAACCCGTTTAGATACTATTTATGGTGTTACCTTTGTAGCAGTAAGTCCAGAACATAGCTTTGTTGAGTGGTATTTTGAAAATGTTAATAATTTAGGAATTGACGAAGAAACCCAAAAGAAGGTAAGAGAATATGTCGAAGAAGCCAGAAAGAAGGTAGACAAAACATTTGAACAAAAAATAAAGACCGGGGTCTTTACAGGTGTATATGCAGTGTCTCCCGTAACAGGAGAGAAGGTGCCTGTATATGTAGCCGACTTTGTACTTGATGAGGTAGGAACCGGTGCAATAATGGGAGTCCCTGCCCATGATCAACGCGATTACGAGTTTGCTACAACCTACAAGTTACCTATTAAGGTAGTTATTGTGCCAAAAGATGTGTATGAAAAAGGCCAAGAAGCCATAGAAGAGTTTAGTTTAAATCTTACAAAAGCATACGAAAAAGAAGGAGTACTGGTGCAAAGTGACAAATATACAGGACTTTCGAGTAATGAAGCCAAAAAAGCAATCTTAGAAGATTTGTACAAAAAGAGATTAGCAGAGCAGGTTAAATACTACCGACTTCGCGATTGGGTGTTTTCGCGACAGCATTACTGGGGAGAACCAACCCCCATGATCTATTGTGAAAAGTGCGGCTGGAATCCGGTGCCTGAAGATGAGCTTCCTGTCATACTTCCTGATCTTGATGATTATAAGATGGCAGATGACGGCACTTCACCGCTTCAACGGGCAACTGAGTGGATAAACACAACCTGCCCCGAATGTGGAGGGCCTGCGCGCCGTGAGACAGATGTAATGCCGAACTGGGCAGGCTCAAACTGGTATTATGTACGTTATCTTGATCCTCACAACAAAGAAAGGTTAGTAGACGAGAAGAAAGCAATATACTGGTTACCTGTTGATTTCTACGATGGGGGAGCTGAACATACTACAATGCATCTTTTGTACTCCCGTTTTATATACAAATTCTTGTACGACATCGGGGTAGTACCAACTCCTGAGCCTTATGCAAAGAGACGAAATCACGGTTTAGTGCTTGGTCCAGACGGTAAAAAAATGAGCAAATCTCGAGGAAATGTGGTAAATCCATGGGATGTGATAGAGAAATTTGGAGCAGATACTGTTAGAATGTATGTAGCTTTCATGGGACCTTATGAGGGGAACGTTCCTTGGAGCGATGAAAGCGCTCGGGGAGTTCTTCGGTTCCTTGAACGAGCAAAAGCCTTTATTGAGAGGTCTATTAAACATATCCAAGAAAACAAAGGTTTTAAAAACAATGAGATGCTTACAGCAAGACTACATCGTTTAATAAAACGGGTTTCAGAGAATATTGAGTCTTTGAAGTTTAATACTGCGGTTGCTGCCCTTATGGAGTTTTTAAACAATCACGAGAATGATGTGTTAGATGGAGAGAACCTAGAGGTATTCTTAAAACTGCTTGCACCGTTTGCTCCGTTTTTTGCTGAAGAATACTGGAGCAGGTTATCAAAGCCTTACTCTATCCATACTTCAGATTGGCCTGTTGCTGATGAAAAACTTATAGAAGCTCATGCTGAGTTTGTAATTCCTGTTCAGATTAACGGAAAGGTACGCGGGCAAGTAACAGTACAAGGAAAAGTAGAAGACAAAGAGGTGATCTTGCAGATTATACGTAAAGATCCCAAAATTAACCGTTATCTTGAGGGCAAGAAGATTCAGAAGGTAATCTTTGTACCCGGCAAGATAATTAATCTTGTGGTAAAAGAATAGTAGATGCAAGGAGTTTTGCCCTATCAAGATCTAATCGATCTAGTCGATAAAGAGAGGTTACAGGTTGATAAATCGTATGTTAAACCCGCATCGGTTGATGTACCGATCAGTGATGAGATCTATCATGTTCAGAGTGTTTTTATTCCACCCAAAGAGCCCGTTTTAAAGTTTCTGCGTAAAAATCGTATCCTTTTTAAGGAGTCTTCATTAGACCAACCACTTAAAAAGAACCATGTTTATCTTATTAAAGCTTCTTTAAGAGTCAGGTTACCAAAGGATGTATGGGTGATATGTAGTCCTAAATCAAGTATTGGCAGGGTAGATGTACACGTTCGTTTAATGGGAGAAGGTACTGAGAGGTTTGATTTTCTTCCTGAAGCATATGAGGGAGAGATATGGCTTGTTGTAATTCCAAAATCATTTGATGTGCGTTTAAAACCCGGTTTATCGCTTATTCAGATGCGTCTTGTTAAGAAGAAGTTAGTGAGATTACGCGATGCTGAGTCTATTAAAAAAATGGCACGAAGCCTCAAGATCATCGAAGGAGTAAGAAGTTTTACAGTTGATCCATGGGATGGAGGAATTGTTACAACTGTAGACCTCTCAGGAAAGGTTGATGCATGGACCCCGAAAGATAACGCCCCCCTGCTTGACCTGACTGTCTCAGATTACACCCTTGACCCTGATGAATATTTTACTAAGATCAATACGGATAACCGAAGGCTTTTTCTAGAAAAGGGACGTTTTTATCTGTTACGTACTAAAGAAAGGGTACATATTCCCGAATTTTTAACGGGGGAGTTCTTACCTATCGATATAAATACCGGGGAGTTCAGAACCCACTACGCTGGATTTGTTGACCCTGGTTGGGGGAAAAATTATGCACGGGCTTTGACATTAGAAGTGCGTCCTTTTGAGGATATTGTGGTGGTAGATAGGCAACCTATAGCGAAACTTTACCTTGACAGATTGACTCATAGCGCTCAGCAAAACTATGATAAAGGTCAAAAAGATGCTCATTATAAAGAGGAGTTTGCAGGACCTGTGCTTTCTAAATTTTTTCAGCGCAAGTTTCTATAAAAAACCCTTACATGGGCAAGCAGGTTAGTAAACGATTGGATATCTGCCTCTTCATCGGGCTGGTTTAAAAACGCACGCCTTTTAACGTAATATTCATATGCGAGGTGACTTGCAAAATTTGAGGCATGTATGGCGTTTGTAGGACTTAAGATGTGAATTTCAACATGGATTCCTTTCCTTGCCCATTTGCTGAGAAGGATAAGATCTTCTTCTTTCGTGATATTTAATAACCTGGCAACTTGTCTGAGATGTTTTTTAGAGGGGCGAAAAACAAAATGAATTGCTTCTCGTCCAAGGTTGGAGTGGAATTTTTCAAGTGTCTGGCCTCCAAGCGGATGAGTATATGAGTTATATCGATTCAGTTCTTTTAAAAAGGCGTACATTTTTTGGTTAAGCGCTGCTGTTATTAAGGTTACACCTACTAGATCAGGAAGGTTGTTTATTAATGTTCGTATATTATTTAAATCTGGTGTTAATTGTTGTTTTATAAGATATCGTAGAACCTTAGAAAGCGAAGATCCAAAGCTCTTTACTCTTCCGTAAACAAGGGGACATACTCTATAGATGTCTTCTGTAAACCATACTGCAGGCAACAGGTTGTGTTCGGTTTTTAGTTTTGACACCACCTCTTTTGCCATATTAAGCCTTTTGTAGGTATCGTGTATTTGGGAGATTCTTTTGATGAGATCGTACGGGGGAGTTTGATAATTTATTCGATATAGATGACGCGTAAACAGCGATTCTGCTTGATTTAATGGGGTTATAGTGGGGTTTTGGCTTTGGCTAAGTTCAAGCAATCTTTTTATAATAAGCTGCGCTGCTTCAAGCGAGAGTTTTATACATCGGGTTTGTAGGGCTTCCTTGAAAAAAGTAAGGGTGGCATCATAGAAATCGTTTAATTCTTGTGAGAGAAAACGTACTGCTTTATTTTTCAGATTGGCTACTAGTTCATATTGTTGTATAGCCTCAGCGAATGGAATAAAGAAATAATACGCTTCTATTGCATCTTCGTGCATTTTTTTAAAGGCATCCTCTTCCTCTTTTGGTAACGGAAAGCTTAGATTATCAAGCTTCTCAACAGTTTTTATAAGAAGTGGAATGTTCCCAAACAGAAGCTGTATGGTAAGAATCTTTTCTAGATCAGCCATTCTTACAATCGGAAAACTCTGGTTTTTCACAACCTGTATATATCTTATCTGTTCAGCCATAAACTCAGTAAAATGCATTCCAACTAAGGTTTTGGCAAGTTGGTCGGCATAAGAATAATCTTTAAAATCGAAAGTTTTCACGAGATGTTCTGCCACGACAGATAATGCATCGATGATCTTTTCAAGATCATACAAAGAGATGTTCTGTTTTCTTTCTATCTGAATTACATTGCCAATTGCAGACATAAAAGAATCATCAGAGAGATCAAAAAAAGACGATCTTTTTATATGTTTCGGATCAACAAGATCATGAAGCAAAGAGGCAAGCACTGCTATCTCTTTTTCAACCTTACCCCATTTAAATGGATCTTTCTCTAAAATCCGTGTTACCTCATAGGCAATCCGTATAGCATGTAATGCTAGATTATCTTGTTTTCCGTTTCTTAAGCGGGTTTTTCGAGGGAGTTTTTCAAGGACTTTTAAAAGTTCAAAGACTTTATCGATTATTCCTTCAGTCTGGAGAAAGCCTAGAATCTGTTGTCTATAAGGCGAATATTCATCAGGATTTAGCATCCATTTATACGGATAATCCTGACGATAAGGTGATACAACAGAAGCTAAACTAAACCTCTTTGCCTTATCATCTTCAGGAAAGTGCACAAGCCCATTATATCATTTTTATATCCAAAATACAACCATAAGTAGGTTTAAAAATGGAGATATTAGATAGGCATATAACCTGGTGGTAGCTTTAGTAAGAAGAAGAGGGCTAAAAAGATAAGCTATCACGATAAAGATATCCATGAACGGGGTTATGAAAATAGTGTAGAAAACGCCCTTTAGGGTGAGATCAGAGAATAAAAGGTACACAACTCCTACCATCACAAGCTGAACAAGAATAGGAGAAAAAACTCTTATCAGGTTGTTTTTGTTAGTAGACACAAGAAGTAAAGTAAGATAGGCTGTAATACTTAGAAGAAAGCTAATATCCCTTATAAGTAACGGATCATAAAGCACAAGAAAAATAAGTGCTACTGCCGTGATAGAGTAGGGTGAAACCTTAACCCTTAACTGCTTTGATATCGCTAGGCTCAAAAAAGTAGATGCAGCTCTTAAGAGAGGAGGTTGATCACCTACAATAAGGAGCATGCTTGTTGATATAAATACTGCTATAGGCAGGGGATATTTCTTTATGAACCTCTTAAAAAACACCTCAAAAAACAACGATAAGACCGTCAAGTTATACCCTGATACTACAAGAACATGTAAGATTCCTTTCTCTTTTGATTTTTTGTATAGATTTTCTGGTAGTTTATGTTTCTTTCCCAATACAATTGAGGTGTACAGTGCCAGTTGATAATCGTTAAGATATGGTGAAAGCCTTTTGGTGGTAAAGTTGTATATCCTGTAAGATGCCCAGTTTATGGTGTTTTTTATGTGGCACGGAAAAACACTGCTATGTGTGAAGTTTTGCATACCCCCCGGGATATCTTGTCTAATATAGTTTCTACCAATACCCCCACTGGTATGCCCAAAAACTTTAAACCAAACAATAACTATTAGGGTAAGAGCCACAAGAATATATGCTTTTTTCGGGCGTGTTAAAAGTCCAAGGGTAAACCAGAAAACCATATAAAATAGTCCTTTTTCGATAAGAAACCACCAGCATCCGAGTATCCATAGCAGGCTTATCACCTTCTAAGGATAGTAGGTTATAATTATTTCGATGACCCGTTTATATGGTGCCCATCTATCTATCGGGGAGGGGTTTAAAAATATTCCCTTGTTAGCTAAAGAGCTAGGGATTTCAGCAGTCCAGATACATCCATCTGCGCCCCAACGGTGGATTACTAAGCCGATTGAAGATGAGAAAGCTGAACAGTTAGTAAAGTATGCTAAAAACACCCCTCTTAGACTAATTTTTCACCATGCTATCTATCTTATAAACCTTGCTCAGCCTGATAAACAGAAGTTTCATCTATCAAAGATGGCGATAGTTGTGTACCTTCAGTTTGATCATGAGATAAATCGGTTAGCATCGATTTTCAAATCTCCTCTGCGAAGCGGGGGAGTTGTTGTGCATACTGGGTCTGCAAAGTATTATCCTACAGAGAAAGAAGCTCTTGCAAGGGCAGTAAAGGGGCTTAATTGGATATGTGAGAATTCCCCAAAAGATTCTGTCATTTTACTTGAGACCAGCGCAGGGGCAGGTAAAATCATAGGAGATCGGTTCGAAGAGCTTGCGGAGCTTAAAGCAAAATGTAAATACTCAGAGCGGATCTTTTTTGCTCTTGATACTCAACATATGTACGCATCAGGTTACGATATTGTAAAAAAGACAGATGAAGTTGCCAAACAGGCTGAAAAGATTCTTGGGCTTGAGAACATAAAACTAATCCATGTAAATGATTCTCCATATAATTTGGGGGAGCGCAAAGATCGCCATGCAAACATAGGGGAGGGAGTTTTAGGAGTAGAAGGCTTAAAGGTGTTTTTAACACATGAAGCTTTCGCTAATATTCCTGCTTTGCTTGAGACTCCAAATGTTAAAAGCAAAAAGACTTTAAAGAAAGAGGTCAGACTTTTACGGAAGGTTTTGGGGATAGGTTAGGTATAATACGGTATGTTTAGTCTTTTTGAACTCCCCGCTACCACCAATTGGGCAGGTTTTATTATCTGGTTCGTCATAATGTTTTCAGCTGTTCCTTTTCTAAGATACGTAGTAGGAATAAGACACTGGAGGAACTCAACCGCTATCACTTTCGCTATTTCGTTGTGGTTATTTCTTTCGGTCTTTCGCCGTTGGTATATAGGAACAGCAGTGTGGCTTTATCTGTTTTTTGCAGGACTAGCTTTTGGAGTTGCGGTTTATAAATATCTACGGTTAAAGCCGATCCATTACTACGTTAAGGTCTCGCTTGTGATCTTGGGAATATTCATGGGCTTTTTTGTAGCTTTATGGGGAATTTATTCCTTGTTAGGAGTCGTATTGTTACGGAGTCAAGAGGTTTCAGCCTCTTTGATACTGCTTTTGTCAACAGTATATGAATATGTAGTGCTTTATAGCCGTAAAGGCACCTTGGAGTTCATAAGAAGGGGGGTTGCTACAGGTTTAGTGGGCTTTATCTGGGCAACATCTGCTTATTATGATCCGCTTTTGCAGTTTATAAGTACTTACCAGGCGTTCTTTATCATTGGACTGGTTGTACTGCTTGTCTTTATTCTTGCTAGATGGAATTACCTTACAGTTGTAGAATTTTTCAGGTTTAGACCTATCCTTGAGGCAAAACGTGATTAATATGAGTGAAAGACCCCATGCTTAACCCTCTACGCCTTCTAAGTGAATACAAAACCTTGAATGAAGAGGTTTTGGGTTTAAACAGACGTAACCTTGAGTTTATTAAAAAGCTTAATCCGCCGATTTATCGGAAATATGTTGATAACAAGCTTCTTTGTAAACGGTTGTTTAAGAAACATAAGATTCCTACTCCTAAGACAATTAAAGTCATAAGAAGTGTAACAACCCTTGAGAAGATAGACTGGAACAGCTTACCTAGAAGTTTTGTTGTAAAACCAGCTCGGGGAACCCATGGGCGCGGAATATTGGTACTTTTTGGTAAACGTAAAAATACAGTAGAGTGGATCGGAGCAGATGGCAAGATATATACTCCTTCCTTGTTAAAAGAGCACCTCACCAATATCCTAAATGGTTATTACTCTATGGGAGGGGTTAAAGATTTTGCATATTTTGAAGAAAGAATTAAAGTGCATCCTGTCTTAAAGCCTTATACCTATAAAGGGATCCCTGATATACGGGTAATTGTATATCGTAAGATTCCAATTATGGCGATGTTACGGCTTCCTACCCGAAGGTCTCGGGGTACTGCTAATCTGCACGCAGGAGCTGTTTCAGTAGGAATAGACCTTCGATACGGAATTACTACCCACGCTATAGTGTTGAAAGAGGTAGATCTTTTGTCAGACCGTTATGATGTGGTGAGTGTGCATCCTGATTATCCTTATCTAAAACTTAGTGGTCTTAAGATTCCGTATTGGAATGAGATACTAGAGCTTGCTATTAAGGCGCAAAAGGCGTCTAAGATGGGATATGTTGGTGTTGATATCACAATCGACAGAGAAAGAGGACCACTAGTCATAGAGGTAAACGCAAGGCCAGGGCTTGGAATACAGGTAGCTAATGCCGCAGGGTTGCTTGAAAGAATAAATGCAGTATACAAAAGAAAAGTAAAGACCACCGCGCGGGCCATAGAGATAGCTAAAACCTTGTTTGGAGGTGAGATCGAAGAAGAAGTAGAAGCAATAACCGGAAAACAGATTCTTGGTCTGGTTGAAAACGTTGTATTGTATGCTCCTGATGATGTAAAGCTTTTTCGTAAGAAAGCTCCTTTAGAGTATAAAAAGCGCTTTGTAAAACTTGCTGAGATTCCCGTGAAGGCAAAGATAGATACAGGAGCCCTTTATTCCTCGGTCGATTATAATGTAGCCTTGAAACTTGGTTATTGGGAGCTTATGGAATTACAAGATATATTTAAAGAATCCTATAAAGATATTGAACAGGCAAGAAAACGGTTCGAAGAGGTAAAAACCGCGTATGAAGGAAGGTTTAAAACCATAATCGGATTTAAACTCGTAAGAAGTGGAAGTGCGAATGTTATCCGCCCGATTATTGAGATCCCTACCCTTATACGGGGAGAGTTGCGAAAGATTATCTATACCGTGGCTGATCGTAGCCACCTTCTTTACCCGGTTATTATAGGAAGGAGAGATCTTAAAGGCTATCTTGTAGATCCGAGCATGAAATTAATACGTCGAAAATAAAGTAAAGACTAGGGTTTTTCTTAACCTATTTCTCTTGTTCTAACGGAATAACATTTACCTGTGTTTTCACCTTACGGTTTCTTATGATCTTTCTAAACTGTACGATACCATGAATACGTGAGATAATGTCGTAGTTTCTGGCAAGTTTGGTATTAAGCCCAGGCACATATTTTGTGCCACGTTGACGAACGATTATCATCCCCGGCTTTACGTATTGACCGTGGTTGCGTTTGAGCCCTAGCCTTTTACCAGGAACATTTCCTTTTTGAGCTGATGTTGTGGCTGCACTTTTAACATGTGCCATGGCGCTATTTTATCATACAAGCCGGTATAATGTCTATATGCTAAGGCGCAAGCTAAGTAAACCTCAAAGCCTAGTATTATGGATCTTTGCTTTTGTTGCTATGGTTGTGCTTTTTCAGGTTTTGAGAGGATTTTTTAGCACTTTAAGATTGCTTATTCTTTCTGAAAAGAAAAAGAAAGAGCTAGTTTATACTTATGCCAAAGCTGCATCCTTAAAAAACCAGCTTGATCGGATAACCTCTGAAGCGTATAAAGAGGAGTTTTTAAAATCAAACCTGGGGTATTTTGAACCCGATGAGATGCTAGTAATATTAGAGGGAACCTCTAAGCAATATGTTAAACTTATTCAAGAGACACAAAAAGCAGAAGCTCCATATAAACTTTGGTTTTTACTTTTTATTAAAGGAAAGAGTGCGTTAAAAACGGTTAAGGATTAATTGCCTTGTAATAAACTGTTATAATTCAACAATGAGTCTTGAGAGTTTAGAGGATGCAGTTTCTGCATTTTTGGAATATCTAAAAGAAAAAACAAAAAGCAGATATACATATATAGCCTATAAAAATGATTTAAATCAGTTTTTGCGGTTTGCACTGCTTAGGCTCCGTAAACGAAGGACCACTCAGATAACCCGTGATGATATCTTTGAGTATCTGCGCTTTCTTGAAGAAGAGCAAGGATTTAATGTAAGAACCGTAATAAGAAAATTAAATACTTTAAACAGTTTTTTTAAGTTTTTGGTTAACAAGGGGGTAATAGAGCATCTGGCTTCGCCGATGTTAGGGGTAAAAACCCCATCTCTTGAGAACGACGTGCCTCGTTATTTGAAGCCTGTTGAGTATCTTGCTTTAAGAGAGGTGACACGAGAAGATCCTAGATTGCACGCTATTTATGAGGTACTTCTTCAAACAGGAATACGTGTAGGAGAGCTTGCCCGCTTAAAGATCGAAGACATAAAAATGACAGAGAGGGGAAACCCATATCTTCATATCAGAGCGTATGGTGCTCAACCTGAACGTATAGTTCCTATTCCTAAAAAACTGTATAAACTTTTACAGGTATACATAAAGAAACATCGCCCTAAGGTGCAAAACGATGAAGGATATGTCTTTATAACACGCACAGGTAGACCTCTAGCTGTGCGTAATATCCGTGATATGTTAAAACGTGCCATGGATAAGGTAGGAATAAAAGATGCAACCATAAACGATATTCGCAACACATATATTGTCTATCAGCTTCGAAACGGTGTTGACCCTTTAACCCTTGCCCGCATAGTAGGGCATAAACGGCTAAGCTCTATGGAGCGGTATATAAAGCTTGTACAGGAAGAGTTTAAAGAAACGTCCAAAGAACGGGTAGGTACCAAAGTAAAAACCTTCTAGATCTATGTTAAAATTCCCTAAAAGGTGCCGTAGCTCAGTTGGTTAGAGCGCGGGATTCATAACCCCGAGGTCGGCGGTTCGAGTCCGCCCGGCACCATGGGGATTTAGAGGATCAATGTTTGTGCTCGGTTTCAAAAAACCTCCAAGTTAAGAGCCATTTAAATATATCTAGTGTCAATAGAGACGATTTCTAATACAAAAAACTTTTTGTACATCAAATTGGTTTTGTGCCATTTTTAGGGAGGCGTTTGTAGATACAGAGCTTATATACTAGGTTGGGGGTTTTACAGAAGGTATCAGGTGGGGTATGTTTATAGCAATGCCTAAAGCAAAGTTAACAAAAATTAAAAAACGCAGTGGGCGGTTAGTTAAATATCGCCGAGAAAAGATCGTTGAGGCTATATACAGGGCTTTGGTAGTTAGTAACAAGAAACCATTAGAGGAGAATCGTAAATTGGCTGAGAAGTTAGCTAAAGAGGTTGAAAACCGTTTACTTGAGATTTTTGGAGAAGGGAAAAGATTTCCAACCGTTGAAGATATCCAAGATATTGTAGAGGCGGTCTTGCTTGAGAATAAGCTGTTTAAAGTGGTTCAGAACTATGTAAGTTACCGACAATATCGAAGATTTATACGTGAAGAGAAAAAACATGTGCTTCAGAAAGAGCATCTTGATCCTATTGAAAAACAGTTCTCTTTAGTAGGAATTCAGGTGCTTGCTGCCCGTTATCTTATACGTGATAAAAATGGAAAAATCATTGAAGGGTTAGACCATCTGTTTAAGCGAAGCGCTGTTGTAGGAGTATTGCCAGAGCTTATTTACGATGAAAAGGTATCAAAGATTCCGCGTAAGAAAAAACCGTTTGCGGTTTTTGGTTCTGAAGAAGCAGGGATCTTAGATTTCGGTGAGAAAGTATATGACAAAGAGGTTGCAGAGTTTGTCTCAAAAATAGAGCCTAAGATTAAAGGGCTTCCTGATCGTATAGAAGATATACACAGTGGTTATACGATCGGGCGATTTCCTTTAACTTACGGACATATGGATAGATTGGCTAGATTCTTTGACGAAGCCAAAAGGGCAGGGTGGGTTAAGATATCTTTTAACAGGTTTTTAAAACTCCTTTCTGACGGATACTTTGATAAATACGAGCCTTTGGTTGAGAAATACTACAAGATGATGGTAAACCGTGAGTTTCTCCCGAATTCTCCTACTCTTATGAATGCGGGGTATAGGCTTGGCCAGCTTTCCGCATGTTTTGTGCTTGATATGGAAGATGATCTGCTGTCTATTCTTACAACCAATACCCATGTAGGGCTTATCTTTCAGAGTGGAGGCGGTGTCGGAATAAACTATGCAAAACTCCGCCCTCAAGGTGATATAGTAGCATCAACCTATGGGGTGGCATCAGGTCCTTTAAGTTTTATGGAGATTATCGATACCACTACTGAGGTTATCAAACAGGGAGGTAAAAGAAGAGGAGCCAATATGGGGGTACTTGATGTATATCATCCTGATATCGAGGCGTTTATCTCCTCAAAAGAAGACCTGCAACGTTTCACAAACTTCAATATAAGCGTAGGAATGTGGCAGATCTTCTGGGATGCTTTAGCACGCAAGAAACGTATGCCGCTTATTAATCCTCGCAACGGAGAGGTGGTTAAAGAGGTTGACCCTGATCATCTGATTAACCGTATTGCGTTTAGTGCCCACAAAAGTGCCGAACCAGGGGTTATATTCTTTGATCGCATAAACGAATACAATGTATTAAAAGATGTGCTTGGTAATGTTCGGGCAACCAACCCTTGTGGTGAGCAACCGCTTTATCCGTATGAATCTTGTAATCTTGGCTCAATAAATCTTGCCCGTTGCGTAAAGTACGATAAGAACGGAAAACCGGTCTTTGATTGGCGAAAATACATCTCTTTGATCCGTCTTGCTACCCGTTACTTAGATGCCATCATAGATATAAACAGATATCCTTTGCCGATCATACGGTATAGAACCCGTCAAACCCGAAAAATCGGACTTGGAATAATGGGACTTGCTGACCTTCTTTTCATTCTAAGGATTCCTTACAACAGCAAAGAGGCGTTTGAATTGATGGACAAATTGGCCGAATATCTTTCTTACTACAGTATGGATGAATCAGTAAACCTTGCAAAGGAACGTGGAAGTTTTCCGTTATATGATAAGAGTAGATATCCTAAAGGTGATGTTCCTGTAAAAGGAGCTTATGATGACTCTCCTAAACATCTTGATTGGAAAACATTAAGAGAAAAGATCGTACGTTACGGCATAAGAAACAGCATGACAACAACCATTGCACCGACAGGTTCTATTGCGATGATCGCCAATACCTCGACTGGTCTTGAACCACAGTTTGCTTTAGCCTATCGTAAAAACGTAGCAATCGGAAGTTTCTTTATAGTTGACGAGGTGTTTGAAGAGTACCTAGGTTATGTGAAACGAGATAGCGGGAAACTAAAAGAGCTTGTTGCAAACAATCGCGGAATGTTAACAGGTCTAGAAGAATACTTTGATGAAAATGAGAGAAAGATATTTATTACAGCTCAAGAGATACATTGGTTAGATCACCTTATGGCACAGGTAGCATGGCAAAGATGGATCTCAGCAAGCATCTCTAAGACAATAAACATGCACGAAGAGGTAACTGTTCAAGATATAAAACACGCATATCTTCTTGGACACGAGCTTGGGGCAAAGGGGCTTACTATTTTTAGAGAAGGAAGTCGTTTCGGGGTAATCCAGATGTCAGGAGAACAACAGAAGATTAAGTTGGTACCAAGTGAGTATGCTATAGAGGTGGTTGAGAAGATCATCAACCGAGAAGACACGATTTACGGTATAAGAGAAGACTATAAGAAAGAGTTAAAACAACTTCTTGAGTCAGCGATAAACGGTAATCCTATGCCTTCGTCACAGCTTGAGATGTTACGCGAAGAGCCAGAAGAGATCGGTTCTTCAGAAAAGCCAACCACTCACCTAGAAGCATGCCCTGAGTGTGGAGGAGAACTCGTTGCAGAGAGCGGATGCCATAAATGTATCCAGTGTGGATGGAGCGCCTGCATAGTCTCTTAGGCTCTTTTTGCAAGTTTTTTCAAGAGCATATAGAGTCCCAAGAGAAGAAAAGCTGCAAAAACCCCAACAGATACCCCTACAAATTTAAGAGGAATGCTTTCAACAAGAGGCTTTAGAAGGTAATCAGCCTTTTCAACAGCGCTTTGCATAGGGGTAGATGCAGCCTCTACCTTGCTTAGTTCAAGATACTGGTAGGTAGGAGGTGATTTTAAAGGTTCTATTTTATAGTCGATCTTTGCCCCTTCACAGAAGCCAAGGGGTCCTACGCATGAAAGATTAATGAATTCAGGATCTCTTGTAAGAAAAAGATAAGCCAAAGGAGCATTTATATAGTTTTCTACATTCTCAGCAATAGTAGGATCAACCGGTACCCATCCTTTAGAAGGGAAATAAACCTCAACCCATTGGTGTCCGAATTCCCCAAGGTTTGTGCTGGCGACGGTGTTGGTATAAAGAAGATAACCGAATGCAGGCCTTGCAGGAATACCAAGAGCGTGGAGAAGAGTAATTGTAAGATCAGCATATTCCATACATACGCCACTACGGGTGTTTAAAGCACTAATTACTGATTTTCGGGGTCTTGGGTTTGACAGGAAGCTTTCTTCATATTCAAGGTAATCAACCACAAACTCAACGACATTTCTAACTGTTTGTAAAAGATTGTCATCCTCTGCTTTTAATCTTTGTGCAATTTTTTTGATCTTGGGGTTGTTGTAAGGATAAAGTCTCGGATTAATCCACTTATTGTAAACACTTTTTGGAATATCAGAGATCTTGTCTGATTCTAGATTCTCAGAAAGAGAAGAATTATCAGAGATAATACTTAGGGTTTCAAAGTTTACAGATTCCCCTGGAACAATATAGGCGTACAGGTTTCCTCTCTCATCCCTTACGATTTTTGCAGGCTTGCTTTGCGGATTAAGATATGTCACCTGCTTATACACCGGATCAGAAGGGGGAATCAAAACCTTAATATTTGAAAGTTTATTCAGTAGTTTTACCCCTGGAGCTTGAGGCACTGAGAATGATGTACGGGTGATAATGTAACGTTGGGTTCCAAGAAGAATAGAGATTCCGGTTTCATGGAAATCATTCACATCAAAGCTTAGTTTGATCGTGTCTCCCATCTGTTCAACGGAGTAGTTTTTGGGAGTTATTACGAAAGCCTTTGAGTAGGTTGCCCGGTTGATAAGAAAGTTTACAGTAGCTTGGTTAATAATAGTAGTCTGAACATCAGCAGCTTCTTGAACCTTTGTAGGCTTCCAGTTTGTAATCTTAGGATAATGGAGTTCACGAATATTTCCCTGTTCTAACAAGAAGTAGTCTTTATAGTAGATCGTAAATGTAAGAGGTTTTGACGGATAAAGTGCTTTGCCAATAGGGTATGAGATGTTTATGCAGTTTTGGTTCAAGGGTGTAACACTTATGTTGGTGATCTTTACCCCGCTACGTTTTATTATGATGCTTTTCTCTAATAAGTCGCGATAAGAAGTAGCGTCTTCTCCTGTTGCGGTAGTACAGAGAGTGATAATATCGCGGGTGGCTGGCGAAAGATAAAGATATCCGCTCCCACTAAGGTTTAATGTTCTTCGGATGATACCTTGGGTAAATGTAGGATACGGAGTAATCGTCTCGTCTGTTATTATCTTGAGCGTTATCTTGGTTGTCATATATTATGATTCTACACGAAAAATTAGAGAACTGCTCTATAGAGGGTGGAGTGAGAAAAGAATCTTGTTTTTGGTTCCGAAATTCCGCAGAGGAGCAAGACAGCGACTTAAATGGTGGATAACCTATCCACACCATAACATATAATCAGTGCAATGCCACGAGTATCTCAACGCGAACTCAAAGTCATCTGGGAGATGATTACCACGGCATTAAAGAAACAGATCCCTAAAGCTCAATACAATGCCTGGATTAAGGTAGGAACCCGCCTAAAAGCATTTGACCCTCAGAAAGAGTGTGTTCTAGTTGTAAATAATCTTATTACCTACAACTGGTTACGTGAAAACGCCCTTGAGACCATTGCTGATATAGTAGAGGAGCTTTTTGCTAAACGTATAAAGATTAAGCTTGAGGTAAACCCCAAATATTTTAAACGTTCAAAATCTCAGAGTCTAAAGGGTACCATTTTAGATCCAACCTTGCAGTTTAAAAACCGCCTTTTGGGGGCATTAAAAGATGCTAATATTAATCCTGACTTTACCTTTGAAAGGTTTGTGGTGGGTCCAAGTAACCAGCTGGCTTATGCGGCAAGCAAGGCTGTAGCTGATAATCCAGGCCAAAACTATAATCCTCTGTTTATTTATGGAAACGCAGGAACCGGAAAAACTCATCTCTTACACGCTATTGGAGAGGCTGTGCTTCGTCAAGATCTTTCAAAAAAGGTACTTTATATAACTAGCGAGATGTTTTTAAATGAGCTTATAAGTGCTATCCAGAACAAGCAAACCCGCAAATTCCGTGAAAAATACCGTAACATAGATGTTCTGTTAGTTGATGATATTCAGTTTATATCGAAGTGGGAGGTTACCCAAGATGAGCTTTTTCACACCTTTAATGAGCTTCATCTTGCTTCAAAACAGATAGTTTTTGCTTCAGATCGTCCGCCGCGTGAGATTCAAAATATTGCAGATCGTTTACGTACGCGTTTTGAGGGAGGAATGGTAGTAGATATTCAACCCCCTGACCTAGAGACACGAATAGCTATACTTCAGCGTTTAAACGAAGAGAGCCCTATAAAACTTGATCTTGATGTACTTGAGGCGATAGCTTTGTTTGTAACAGATAATGTGCGCAGTTTGATAGGTGCGTACAAGAGGCTAACAAGCTATTCTCGCCTTACGGGGCAAAAAGTTGATAGGCTCCAAGCTGAGGTGGTTTTAGGAATAAATTACTCTTCAGGATCCTCTAAAAAGATAACCCCCGAGCGGATTATTGAAGAGGTAGCAAAGGTTTTCCATATTACGAAAGAAGATATTTTAGGTCCTAAAAGGTTGGGTTTTTTGGTTATTCCGCGTCAACTGAGTATGTACCTTATCCGTACCATGTTGAATTACTCATTGGTTGAAACAGCCAAGGCAGTAAACCGAAGCGACCATACTACTGTAATCTATGCTATCCGCAAGATTCAGAACCTTTTGAAAAAAGACCCCCAGCTTCAGCGTAAGGTAACCCTGATCAAATCACGTTTAATCTAGAACTTTTTCGTGTTATATTAAAGATATATGGCTGTATATGTACGACGACGTATATCGTTTAAGGCGTTTTTGATAATAGCTATAAGTTTATTTGTGGTTTTTCAAGGACTTTCAATCGGTAAAAAAGTCTATTACTCAATGCGTAAGGGGTTAGTGATGGGAGCCCAGAGTGCATCTTTGCCTCTAAGAATAGATACCTTCTATGAAGCATCTAACCGTTGTAATAGCGACGGAAGCTTTTCGGCGGTTTATTACCTAAGGATTGCTAGTGGTTTTCCAGGTACACCAGCGGTATCCTCTGCAGAATACACTGTGAAGTTTTATGTTCCGTGGAACATTGTGCAGTTTTTACAGCTTCCTCCTGAACTTACCGTCACATCTGATGGGGTAATAGTAGGAATAGGCAAGTTAGGGCCAAACGATACTGCAACATATACCTTTAGGGTAGTGATTCCAGAAAACAAACTATCAGAGGTTACAGATTTTTCTGTAAAAGCTCGGCTTGACATATCAGAGGGCGGATATTTTGACGGCAAAAGATTTGAGGCAGTATCAACTATTGTAAGGGCATGCGATGCTATAGACACCTCAATTAGAGACCTTGGAGAAGAACCATCAGCTTCTTTCTCAGATGAGGATCTCACTAACAATTTTACTGAAGAGGCAGGTATTTCTGAACAGGAAGAGGGTTACCAGAACTCTCAAGGTTTATCTTCAGATTCTGGCAATTTTAGAGAGATTTTACGAGCTCCTGCTACAAAGATCTGTGCTTGTTACAACCGTCAACCTACCTTTAGCTGTCAAGAGTATAAGAACGTAGATATAGACGTGCGGTGTGAGACATATTGTAAGGCACGAGATTACGGATTTGGGGAAAGTGTTCGTTGTAAAGATTTAGAGGTTATCTATGGTGGTTTATAATTCTAAGATGCAGAACCGATCTATTATTGTTAAAAAAGTGTTTACCCCGCGTGATCTTCTAAAGTTTCTATTACTGATCTTTCTGGTATTTTTCTTGGTCTTTTATATGAGACAGCTTACTGCTCCTAAAGAGGTTTCAGTGACAGAGGCGGTTGAGCTTATTCAGAATAACAATGTAAAACAGATAGATATACGCGAGTCAGAGGTGGTTTTGGTCAAAAAGAACGGCTCTAAAGTAAAAACCACGATTGAAAGTAACTCTTCGTTTACGCAGATCCTTCAAGATGAGGGGATAACTCTATCAAAACTTGCTGAAAGCGGAGTAGATGTAAATATCCACCCCTTAAAGATCGGTTGGCTTGATGTGGTTAATACCCTGCTAAATGTCGCATTTTTAGGAATTATCGCCTATTCTGTTGTTGGGTTTATGGGATTTTTAAAACGTCAATCCAAAGGAGGCATAGGAGGTTTAATCTCATTCGGAAAATCTCCTGCAAAACTGATCATCGGCAAAAAACCTGACACCACATTCGAAGATGTCGCAGGCCTTTATGAGATTAAAGAAGAGATAAAAACAGTGGTAGATTTCTTAAAAAATCCTGACAAATACCGCAAGATGGGAGCCCGTATTCCAAAAGGCATCTTGCTTGAAGGACCTCCTGGAACAGGAAAAACCCTTATAGCCAGAGCAGTAGCAGGCGAGGCAGGGGTTCCTTTCTTCTATACCTCTGGAGGAGAATTTGAAGAGATGTTAGTAGGAGCAGGGGCTGCTCGTGTAAGAGACCTTTTTAAGAAGGCACGTGCTTTACAACCCTGCATTATCTTTATCGATGAGATCGATGCCGTAGCTAAAAAACGGGGAGTAGACTTTCGTACAACATATTCTGAACAGACGCTGAATCAGATCCTTGCAGAGATGGACGGCTTAGAAAAAAATGAGGCAGTGATAGTTATGGCTGCTACTAACCGTGCCGATGTGCTTGACCCAGCGATCATGCGTCCAGGTAGGTTTGATTGGAGAATTCGGTTTAATCTTCCTGACTATCAAGAGAGGTTAGAGATACTAAGGCTTCATGCAAAGAATAAAAAACTTGCAAAAGATGTTGACCTTGATACTATTGCAAAGATTACTGTTGGTTTTTCAGGAGCTGAGCTTGAGAGTGCCTTAAACGAAGCAGCCATATTAGCAGTGCGTGCTAGAAAACCTGCTATTGAGCAAAACGATATTTTAGAAGGGCTTTACAAGGTTTCATATGGTCCACAGCGTAAAACAATGGTTATGACAAAAGAAGACCTGCTTGCCACCGCCTACCATGAAGCAGGACACGCTATAGTTTCAACCTATTGTGAATATGCTCCTGTAGTAAGAAACATAACGATCATACCGCGTGCTAAGGCTCTAGGTTTGACCGCAAGTTCGTATGATTATGAGAAGATGAACGCTACTTTAGCAGAGCTTCTTGATCGGATCGCTGCTACAACAGCAGGGAGAGCAGCAGAAGAGATAATATATGGAAAAATGCATGTCTCAACTGGGGCTGCAAACGATATTGAGCAAGCCTCAGACATAGCGCGGGCTATCATTAAACGTTTCGGGATGAGCCAAAAACTAGGTTTTGTAAGTTACACAACCCGTGAAGAATACTTGCTTTTAGGACTTAAAAAAGACTATTCAGATAAGACAGCTGAAGAGATCGATAAGGAGGTTAGAAACATCGTGATGTCTCAATATGAACGAGCTAAAAAGATTCTTACCCGAGAGAAAAGATTACTAGAAGAGGTAGCAAAGGCACTTTTACGTCATGAGACCCTTGATAGAGAACAGTTTCTAGCCCTTGTAAACAAGTACGGTAAGAAGAAACCACCTAAGAAGAAGTCTAAAAAGGTCTTACCAGTCAAAGAGTGGATACGTAAGATAAGTAAGGAGCAAGATGGAGAATAGGGTTTTAAGCGATACGCTTTCAAGACCCAGTTTACCAAAACGCGAGATCCCTAGAACCTACGGAGCAGACAAGGTACTTTCAAAAATATATGAACCAGAGCAAAGTCTTGCTTCAAGTTTTATAAAAAACCTTAAAAAGGCTGGAGTCTCAATAGTAATCACCAACAAAGAGGTGTTTGCCTTACTTCTTACCTTGTTACTATCAGGTCTTTTGTTGTTACTTTACCTAAAGCTAGTATTTTAGGCGTTTTTATCTAGGATCTTTGGGACCACGAAATATCCATCTTTTTTCTGTTTGGCGTTTGCTAAGGCTTCCTTTTGAGATAAGCTTCGTTTTGAAGAAGCCTTACGTCCTGCGTTTTCGTTGAATACATTTTTTAGTTCGGTGCTATGGTAAAGGGGTTTAGTATTTTTAGTGTCAAGTTCTTTGATTTTTGAGATATACGCTACGATTTCTTCAAGCTGTTTTAAAAAGAGTCTTTTCTCTTCCTCAGTAAGATTAAGTTTTGATAAATTTGCAAGAAGCTCGAGGGTCTTATCTGAAACTGTGTATGTCATGAGAAGATTATACCGCTATGTTAAAATTAACCCATGAAAATCACCTCTTTACGTAGTTTGCTTGAACTTTACAAATCTTCTAAGCTATCGTTTGAAGAAGCCCTTTCGTTTTATTACTCTCAGATTGAGAAGTTTGAAAATACATATAACGCCCTGATCACAATTGTAGAGAAAGAGAAAGTTTTTCAGACAGCAAAGAAACTACAGAAAAAGTATGAGAAGCTGTTAAAAAGTGGGTTTAGTGCAGACCAGATATACAAGAAGTATCCACTACTTGGGGTTCCTGTTATCCATAAAGATATGTTTTTAACCAAAGGGATACGCACCACTGCAGCAAGCCGGGTTTTAGACGATTTTATTCCTCCTTTTAGCGCGACAGTGGTTAGACGGCTTGAAGAGGCAGGAGCGTATGTAATAGCAAAAGCTAACCAAGATGCATGGGCGCACGGCTCAAGCGGTGAAAACTCTGATTACGGGCCAACCCGCAACCCATGGAACAAGGAGTATGTGCCCGGAGGCTCAAGTTCAGGAAGCGCCGTAGCTACCCTTTTACTTTACGCTCCGATTGTAACCGGTACTGACACAGGCGGATCAATACGTCAACCAGCTTCATTCTGTGGCGTAGTAGGACTCAAACCTACCTATGGGCGAGTTTCGCGGTACGGCATCGTTGCAATGGCTTCCTCGCTTGATAGTATAGGTCACTTTACCACCACTGTCTGGGACAACGCCTATGTACTCTCAATTACAGCGGGTAAAGATCCATATGATGCCACTACCTCTTCAGCACCGACTATGGCGTATCATCTTGCAGTAGAAGAAGCAGAGAAAAGTAAGCTTCAATTAAGGGGCTTTAAGGTTGGAATCCTTAAAGAGTTTTACGATAAAGGAGTAGATGACAAGATAAAGCAGGTAACCCTTGAGGCGATTAAACGTTTAGAAAAACTTGGCGCTACCTTGCTTGAGGTATCAATCCCTGAGGTAAAGTACGGGCTTGAGATCTATTATATTATTCAACCTGCTGAGGTTGCCTCAAACTTAGCAAGATATGATGGAATAAGGTACGGTAATGACCGATCTTATTTCGGCAAAGAGGCAAAGCGCCGAATAATGTTAGGTAACTTCATTCTCTCTGATGTGGTAGTAGGAAAACCAGAAAGCACCTCTTACACCCAAGCTGTAAAAGCTAAAGCCCTACTAGTTGCTCGCTTTAAACAGATCTTTAAAGAAGTCGATGTTTTGGCAGGACCAGTAAGCCCTGTACTTCCCTTTAAATTAGGAGAACGTACAGATGATCCTCTTAAGATGTATATGGCAGACTTGCTTACTGTACCCGTAAACATCGCGGGCTTGCCCGCTTTATCTGTGAATGTGGGGTGGATAGAGGGATTCCCGGTTGGCCTTCAGATAATAGGACCATATTTTGGTGAGGCTCTTATCTACAAAATCGGGGCTCTGATCCATGAGTTTAGATACCCGCTAGATTAGACCACGTTTCTAATTTTTGTGGGCTTTTGAGAATAAAGAATCTAGCAAGTTTTTCGATGCCAAACCCTTTACATGCTAGAATAGATTCAGATGGCGCGAGTAAACCGTAAAAAGTCGGCTCATGACAAGATCCAAGCCCATATAACTCTTTACCGTAAATACAGGCCTAAACTTTTTGCAGATATTGTGGGGCAACCCCATGTGGTTGAGATACTACGAACCCAGTTAAAGTCTAACACCTTGTCACACGCTTATCTTTTTGTCGGACCCCGAGGTACAGGAAAAACAAGTACTGCCCGCATCCTTGCAAAGGCTGTTAACTGTGAAAATCCCGGTGTTACAGGAGACCCTTGTAATCAGTGTGATAACTGTAAGGCGATTGATAACGGTTCTTTTGTAGATCTGTTTGAGATCGATGCTGCCTCAAACAGAGGAATTGATAATATCAGAGAACTTCAAGAGAAGCTTGCGTTCTCTCCAAGCAGGGGAAAGAAAAAGGTGTACATAATAGACGAGGTACATATGCTTACAAAAGAGGCTTTTAATGCCTTGTTAAAAACCCTTGAAGAACCTCCTGAACATGTGCTTTTTATTTTAGCTACTACCGAGCCCCACAAGGTGCCTGAGACCATAATGTCACGGTGTGAACGGCTAGATTTCCATTTGGCAGACAAAGAGACCCTCCTTGCATATATAAAACAGATTGTCCAACAAGAGAATCTAAAAATAGATGATGCTGCTTTAGAACTTCTAGTTGAACAAAGTCAAGGAAGTTTTCGTGACCTTCTCAGTCTACTTGAGAGCATACTAGCTTCAGCGCGAGAGAAAAAGATAGATGAAGCTAAAGTACGTGAGATTTTGAGGCTTCCTACTTTACAGCAACTTAAGCAGGTGGTAGAGGCTATGTTTGCAAAAGATCCTGTAAAAGTGAGCGTTTTACTTGAGGAGTTTGAAAGACAAGGCACAAACATGGCAGTTTTTGTAAACGAGTTGATAAAGTATATACGTAGTAAGACCGTAGAAGAGTGGTTCAATGATCCTGTGCGTTGGAGATATGGGGTAAAACTTCTTGCCACACTTTTTAAGGCTTATGAGAATATACGTTTAGTTTTTGATTCTAGACTTCTTCTTGAAACCTTATTGTGGGAATATATCCAATGGCTTGATTCTCAGTCAACCCAAGAAACATTGGGGGCTGTTAGTAAGGCTCCTTTAAAGAAGACAGACGAAGAGGTTTCACCTCAAAACAACAGCGATTTTAAAGAGCAAGATCAGACGGTGAAATCAGAATATCCATTAAACAAAGAAGAGATAGTTAAGAAATGGCCCCAATTTTTAGAGGAATTTAAGAAGGCAAACCATAACAATATTGTGTATCCAGTGCTTTTAAAATCAGAGGTAGCAAGCGTAACAGATACCCCGGGGGGTATAGTTGTAACCATAAGGGTGCCCGATTACTCGTTATTCCGCAAGAAACTTCTAAGTAACAAGGTGCAAAATATGGTTAATTCAGTTTTTTCATCAGTACTTGGCAGATCCATTACAGTAAAATTCCTTTTTGATAAATCATTAAACGGAGAAGATCAGAAAATCAAAACCCAACAAAAGGACTCTTCATCTTTAGAGGAGAGTTTGGCTGAAGTATTTGGAGATAATATAGAGATTGAAGAAGAATAGTTTTTGATTATGCCGACCAAAAAAAAGTCTACAACAAAGAGCTTTGTCCATCTTCACCTTCATACCGAATACTCTTTGCTTGACGGTCTAACAAAGATTAAAGAGCTTATTCCCACAGTGAAAGAGTTTAATATGCCTGCAGTTGCGGTTACAGATCATGGAGCGATGTATGGGGTGGCTGAGTTCTATCTTACAGCAAAAGAAGAAGGAGTAAAGCCCATAATAGGCCTTGAAGCGTATGTGGTTGATGATGTTACCAAAAAAGAAGAGATACGAATCTCTAAAAAAGAGACCGATGATACCAAGTGGTTTTATCACCTTACCTTGTTAGCTTATAACGATCAAGGGTATAAGAACCTCCTTAAACTCACAAGCCGTGCTTTCTTAGAGGGTTTCTACTATAAGCCGTTAGTTGATAAGAAGATGCTTTATCAACACCGTGAGGGGATCATCGCTTTAAGCGGGTGTGGGGGAGGAGAGATCGCGCATACTATTCTTAATTACCTTGGAAACAAAGACCGTGCAATTAAAGAAGCCTCATCAGTTCTTGAACAGTACCTGAATATCTTTACCCGTGAAAATTTCTATATCGAACTTCAGCGAAACACTATGGGTGATCCTAAACTAGAGGAGTTTCTAGAAGAGGTTTTACTTTCACTTGCCGAGAAATATAAACTTGATATTGTTGCAACCAACGATGTACACTATCTCAAGCAAGAAGATGCTGATGTGCAAAACATTATCATGGCACTAAGGCAAGGGAAGAAACTTACCTCAGATGAAGCGTTTACTCTAAACTCAGATCAGCTTTTCTTCAAGTCTCCTGATAAGATGTGGGAGCTTTTTGCAGATCTTCCTGAAGCCATCGAGAATACCTTAAAGATCGCCGATCGGGTAGAAGATTACCATGTCAAATATGATGTAAGAGTGCAACCACCTTATTATGATCTTCCTGAAGGGATGAGTGCCAAAGAGTATCTTCGTAAGCTTGCCTTTGAGGGAGCCAAAAGACGTTATAAGAAGATTACTAAAGAGATACGTGAAAGAATCGAATATGAGCTTGAAGTTATCGATCAGAAAGGATACAACGAATACTTCTTGGTAGTTGCAGATTATGTTAACTGGGCTAAGAAAAAAGGAATCTTAGTAGGGCCAGCAAGAGGCTCAGGTGGGGGAAGTGTAGTAGCTTACTGTATAGGAATTACAGAGATCGATCCTCTAGAGTGGGGGCTTCTTTTTGAACGATTCCTTAATCCTTACAGGCCGTCGCCGCCAGACTTTGATATAGACTTTCAAGACGATCGAAGAGATGAGGTTATAGAGTATGTAAGAAAGAAATACGGACACGAGAACGTAGCTGCTATCGCAGCTATCGGAAGAATGGATACAAGGGCAGCATTCCGTGATGTGGCAAGAGTATTAGATATTCCTTTGTCGGTTGTTGATAAGTTCTCTAAATTGATTCCTGTAAAACGTGGCAAACCCATGCCTATTGAAGAGGCTATAGAAACAGTACCTGAGCTTAGAGAATTAATAAATAAGTATCCTGACCTTGAACGGGTGGTGAATGTATTGAAACGGATTAAAAAGATCGCACGCCATATAAGTGTACATGCCTGTGGTTACTTAGTGACTCCAAAGCCTATTACTGAGTATGTTCCCGTGAGACATTCACCTCAAGATCCGAATGAAGTCATAACCCAGATAGAAGGAAAATATATAGAAGAGCTTGGATTAATGAAGTTTGATTTCTTAGGTTTGCGAACCTTAACCATAATAAGCCACACTTTAAAGGCTATTGAGCAGGTTTATAACAAGAAACTTACCCTAGAAGAGATATATGCCGATAAGAACAATCCTAATGCCTTTAAGGTGTATCAGAAGGCAGAAACTGATGGGGTTTTTCAGCTTGAGAGTCAGGGAATGAAAAATTACCTACGTCAGCTCCTCCCCACAACCCTTGATGATATTAACTTTCTTATTGCAGCGTACAGACCTGGTCCTTTAAAGTATATCCCTGAATATATTGAGCGTAAGTTCGGCAGAAAACCAGTAACCTATGTTCACGAAGATCTAAAACCCATCCTAGAAGAAACATATGGATTTGCTATCTATCAAGAGCAGGTATTAAAGATCGCCGTAGACATAGCAGGATACACCGTAGGAGAAGCAGATATTCTGCGACGTGCTATAGGGAAAAAACAGCGTGATCTATTAGAAAAAGAGAAAGAGAGGTTTTTTGAGGGAGCTATTAAGCGAGGATATCCTAAAGAGGTAGTCGAGAAGATCTGGGAGTTTATCTTACCGTTTGCTGACTACGGTTTTAACAAGAGCCACTCCGCTGCTTACACAATAATCTCATATTACACAGCTTATCTTAAAGGTAATTATCCGGTAGAGTTTGTTTATGGGCTTCTTACTACTGATATCGACAGACCCGCACGTTTAGAAAAAGACCTTCAGATAGCTAAGAGGATGCATATTGAGCTTCTTCCTCCTGATATAAACCTAAGTGATGCTGAGTTTAAGATCGAATATGTAAACAAAGAGCTAGAGAGAAGATGGTTAGATGATGATTTTGAAGTAGAGCTTGCCAAACAGAAAGCAAAGGGCGAAAAAGGGGTTTTGGGCCAGATTAGAATCGGTTTTAAGGCTGTTAAAGGTGTAAGTAGCAAAGCGATTGATGCAATTTTAGAAGCCCGAAAAGAGGGAGAGTTTAAAGATCTCCAAGATTTCTTAAGCCGTGTAGACCTAAAACAGGTTGATAAAAAATCTCTAATTCTTCTTGCAAAAGTCGGAGCCTTTAACCGATGGGGGGAGCGTAAGGCGATTATCCAGTTCTTTGAAGAAAGATACGATCAGTTTAAAAACCGACGACAGGCAGGTTCACAGCTTTCATTGCTTGCATCAGCCCCTACAGAGGTGAGGGTTATGTTACCTGATGTAGAGCCCGCCACACTATCTGAGATCCTGCACTGGGAGCGCGAAGCTTATGGGGTGTATGTGAGCGCTCATCCTTTCGTTGCGATACAGAAGTATCTTGATGCTAAAGGAGTTGAGCGGATTACCCATGCGATCTCCTCAGACAAACGTTATGTAAGGGTAGCAGGTTTTGTACGTCGCATGAAGAAACACAAAACAAAAAACGGAGATACGATGGCGTTTTTAGATTTAGAAGATACCACAGCTACGATAGATACCATACTCTTTCCGAAACTTTATGAAGATTTTGCCAAGAATGTGGTAGTCGAGTATGAGCTTGATACAACCCCGATTATTTTTGAAGGTTTTCTTGAACCTAAACCTGGTCTTATTGAAAAAGAAGGGGCAAAGGATCCGTCTCAATATTCTTTGAGAGTGGTTTATTATGAGGTGATCGATTATGAGAAGGCTCGCAACACCAATGAAGATGAGTTAGAGAAGATCCGTAAAGAGAGCCAGAAAGAATTTAATGAAAGAAAAAGCCGTTATCAAAACGGAGAAAACCAGAACAACCAGGTTAAGAATGAGACATCCAAGATAAAGATATATCTTGATCCTTCGTTTGGGAAAAAGGAGCTTGCACGGTTAAAAACAGTGCTAGCCTCTTATAAAGGTGATATTCCTGTCTACTTTGTACTTCCAAGCAAGAAGGCTGTAAGGTATAAAGAGGGGGTTACACGCAGTTTTGTCCAAGCAGTCTCATCTATTTTCCCTAATCTTCGGATTGAAGAGGTTTCTTAAAAGAAGGGGAATAATCTACGTATGAAGCTTATTATTGTCTGGATAAAACCTCCCTCTTCTTGTTCTTCTTCTACTGTCACCTGATACTCAAATTGGACAGGTTGGGTTTGAGGTGAGGTTGCATATGGTTGTTGTGTGGTATGGGTAGTTTGTTCTTCAGTGGTGAATGTTTGAGGCTGGTTTGTGCCTGATGAATAATAGGTTACCACCCCTTGGCTCTGGGTTCCTTGATTGGTGGTGCCTTGTTGTTGGGTGACGGTACCTTGGGTTGTTTGCCCTTCTGAGGGTTGATAGTAAGAGACTGTAGTACCACCTTCTTGAGTTTGAGTTCCCTCTTCATAACCTGGAATCAATACCTCGGGAGGTTCAACAATATGGGTAGGTTCAGGTTTTGTTGGAGTAGCTGTAGGAGTTGGAGTCGGGGTTCCTGAGGGGGGTAATATACACCCGTTTTTGACGATTTCTACGTTCTTAAAGTCCTCTGGACCTGGTTTTAATCCCATAATAGGGATCCTTGCTTCAAGCTGACAACCTTCAGGATACGTTGATAACCCCTTTACCTGCCCCTTGAATTCACAGGCATACATTACAACCTGAATACATGGTTTACCGGGGTCATATTTTCCTCCCCCTCCTGTTCTATACATACACGGATTAGGATAAAATTGGAAGTTCATCTCTCCACGTAAGGTGACAGGTGTTCCGAACATCTCTGACACCTTGTTTCTTAGCGCTACCCAACACTGGCTTATAATTTCATCTTTATCAACTGGAGGTTGGGGAGTAACCCCAGACCCTTGTTGCGGTGTTAAAGATGGATTGATGTATCGTCCCCTAAATGTTGGTAGGTTTGTTTCTGAAAACGCTTCGTTGCCTGTAGTTATTTGGGGGTTAAGATAAAGATAACCGTATGTTCCAAGTACAACAAGAAGGGCAAGGATTCCAAGAACTAAAACTACTGTTCTTCGGCTTCGGCTAACCTGCATGTTACATTATATCATTTTACAGTGTTTTTGCAATCCTGGTATAATCTTAGTACTATTATATGAGAACCTTTTGATTTTAGCAAGTAGAAATCGCAAGTTGAAAAAACACATTTTTAATCGGAACTGTTTAAACGATAGGTATTAAGAAACCAGAAGTTGTTGTGATATAATTCTTGTAGCTGTCTTTACATTTTGAACCTTGACACCTTAGGAGTGGTAGTGTAGGGCCCGCCGGGTCTTTTGCTTTGCGTGACTTTGAGCCATCTGATCCTCTAGTTGAGGGTTTGATCCTGGCTCAGGGTGAACGCTGGCGGCGCGCCTAAGGCATGCAAGTCGAGCGGGCTGGCCTCGCTTTGGGTAACTTCGGTTACCCTTGAGGTCAGTTTAGCGGCAGACGGCTGAGTAACGCGTGGAGAAGCTACCCCGCACACGGGGATAACCGGGGGAAACCCCGGCTAATACCCGATGGTCTCCTTGGGGCGGATGCCCCTTGGAGTAAAGGTTGGGTTGCCGTAAGGCGCCCTTCCGGTGCGGGAGGCCTCTGCGTCCCATCAGCTAGTTGGTGGGGTAACGGCCCACCAAGGCTAAGACGGGTAGCCGGCCTGAGAGGGTGGTCGGCCAGAGGGGGACTGAGACACGGCCCTCACCCCTACGGGGGGCAGCAGCCGGGAATCTTGGGCAATGCCCGAAAGGGTGACCCAGCGACGCCGCGTGCGGGAAGAAGCCCTACGGGGTGTAAACCGCTTTTCCGGCCGACGAGGAAGGACGGTAGGCCGGGAATAAGGGGCTGCCAACTGCGTGCCAGAAGCATCGGTGATACGTGGGCCCCGAGCGTTACCCGGATTCACTGGGCGTAAAGCGTCCGTAGGCGGCCTGGTAAGTGCCACGTGAAAGCCTACGGCCTAACCGTAGGATTGCGTGGCAAACTGCTGGGCTTTGAGGCAGGTAGAGGCAGGGGGAACGGGCGGTGTAGCGGTGAAATGCGTTGATATCGCCCGGAATGCCGAGTGGCGAAGGCACCCTGCTGGGCCTGTCCTGACGCTGAGGGACGAAAGCCAGGGGAGCGAACCGGATTAGATACCCGGGTAGTCCTGGCTGTAAACGCTGCCCGCTAGGTGTTGGGATGACCAAGATACTTCTTCGGAGGTATCTTGGGTAGTCTCAGTGCCTGAAGCTAACGCGTTAAGCGGGCCGCCTGGGGAGTACGGCCGCAAGGCTGAAACTCAAAGGAATTGGCGGGGACCCGCACAAGCGGTGGAGCGCGTGGCTTAATTGGAGGGTAATCCAATAACCTTACCCGGGCTTGACATGCGCCTGCATGCCCGCGAAAGCGGGAGGCCTTCGAGGGTGGCGCACAGGTGCTGCATGGCCGTCGTCAGCTCGTGCCGTGAGGTGTACCGTTAAGTCGGGTAACGAGCGAAACCCCCGCCGCTAGTTACAAGTGTCTAGCGGGACTGCCGTGGTAAAACACGGAGGAAGGGGGGGATGACGTCTGGTCCTCATGGCCCTGATGCCCGGGGCTGCACACGCGCTACAATGGCGGGTACAAAGGGATGCGAAGCCGCGAGGCGGAGCAAATCCCAAAAAGCCCGCCCCAGTACGGATCGCAGGCTGCAACTCGCCTGCGTGAAGTCGGAATCGCTAGTAATCGCGGATCAGGAATGCCGCGGTGAATACGTTCTCGGGTCCTGCACACACCGCCCGTCAAGCTCCCAAAGCGGGGGCTACCTAAAGCCTGAGGGTAGCTTGCTACCCTCGGGTAAGGGTAGAACCTGCGATGGGAGTTAAGTCGTAACAAGGTCGCCGTAGGGGAATCTGCGGCGGAATTACCTCCTTACAGGAGTTTCCCCTGTCTTGGTGGCTTGCGGCACGCAGGTTGTAGCCACCAAGGCGGCGGCAGAAGTGGTGGGGGTTTGGGGCAGATGCCCCAAACCCCCACCACGGGGGGATAGCATGCGATTAGCAGGCTATCCCCTTTAAACAAAGTTACGACTGTAAAAACCCGGTTGGGCCCTCGCTACCACCCCTAAGGTGTCAAAAAAACAAGATTTACTCCTGATTGAAGATTTTGCCTCCTTCTAAGAGGAAAATTGGAAGAGTAAAGCAAAGTAAGTTTTTTCTATTTCCCCGTAAAATTTCCTAAAAAATATTCCGCTTTTAGTCATTCCATAAAATATACGAATTTTATGGAGTAGCACTCCACAAAATCTTTTTATTTTTTGGAGTAAGTGTTATAATAAACTCATGAAAGAGATCTACTATCATCGAATATACGAAAACCTCGAACAATATTTTAGGGGACGTAAGGTGTTGGTTATATATGGTCCTCGTCGAGTAGGAAAGACCACAATCCTTAAACGTTTTTTAGAAAAAGTAGAGAAGAATGCTGGGTTAAAGAGATATAAGAAGTTTTTTCCTTTCAAATATGTAACAGGAGACGATATAAATGTAGTTAATAGTTTGTCAGTACCTATACTTGATAAGTTAATTGAGTTTTGCGAGGGAGCTCGTTTGCTTGTCATCGATGAGGCTCAAAGAATCCCAGATACAGGAAGGAGTGTAAAACTATTGATCGATTCCACCGAAGATATCTATGTAATTCTTACAGGTTCATCTACCTTCAACCTGCGCGGCGAAATCGGGGAACCATTAACAGGACGCAAATTTGATCTTATTTTGTATCCCCTTTCAATCTTTGAATTACGTAATCAGTTTGGAGATTATTGGATAAAAACACATCTTGAAGATTTTCTAATTTTTGGTATGTATCCTGAGGTGCTCGCAGCTTCAAGTAGTAAGAATAAGCGCCTTATCCTTGAAGAATTAGTTGGTTCTTACCTTTTAAAAGATATTCTTGAGTTTGAGAAGATAAGATATTCGCGTGTGATTATTCAGCTTTTAAGGTTGCTCGCTTTTCAGATCGGAAGTGAGGTATCTTTTAATGAATTAGCTTCTTCTCTAGGAATTGATGTAAAAACAGTTATCCGCTATCTAGATCTTTTAGAGCAAGTATTTGTCATTTTTAGATTACCTTCTTTTTCACGGAATCTTCGCAATGAGATCACCAAAAAGCATAAATATTATTTTTATGATCTAGGAGTAAGAAACATTATTATTGCCAATACCAATCCTTTATCTTTACGTAACGATATCGGGCAGTTATGGGAGAACTTTTTAGCAGTTGAGAGGATAAAGAAACAAAGATATAAAGGTATTTATGCTAACAATTATTTCTGGCGCACATGGGATAAAAAAGAGGTAGACTGGATAGAAGAAAGAGGAGGGAAGCTATTTGCGTATGAGTTTAAGTATTCTCCTAAAAAGTCAAAAACTAGTTTTTCAGCGTTTAGGTCGGTTTACCCGCATTCTAAGACCGCCATAGTTACTAATGAGAATTTTTTAGAGTTTATTGGTTAGTGGATTATTTTTTGATAAGTCAGACTAAAACAGGTTAGACAAAAATACATGCATTTTGGAAAAT
>WFTI01000039.1 GCA_015485585.1 Candidatus Dojkabacteria bacterium
ATTTGACAAAATGACAGGTATTTTGTCAAACAATGTCTTAAAAATGCCATCCCATTATGGAAGTTCGGTTTTTTATATTAAAATCTCCTATGCGACCGTCTTCTGGTAAAACCCCACCTGAACCTTTAACCGATTCTCAGATACTTCGAGCAATAAAAGAGATTGTTCGCAAGTATCTTCCTAAGGCTAAGGTTTATCTTTATGGATCTCGCGCTAAGGGTACCCATAGCAGGGTCAGTGATTATGATATTGCTATTGATAACGGAGAAAAAATCGACGTGGCGATCTTGCAGAAGATAATCTTTGAACTTGAAGATCTACCGACATTGCGTACATTTGACGTAATAGACCTTAACAATATTTCAAAGGATTTTTATGAGGTTATTAAGGGTGATTTAAAAGAGATTTAGAAAGAGCATAAGAGTCCGAGTATAATAGAAAGAATGAAGTCAAATAAGACAGAGAGCGAACTCCTTGTAGTCCAGTTACATAAGACCCTTAAATCGTTAGAAAGACTAAAAGAAGCATTAGGTATTTCTTTATCTCAGAATCCGCTTGCCCTTGACGCGACTATACAACGTTTCGAATTTACCTTTGAGAACCTTTGGAAGCTCGTAAAAATATATTTGAAGGTTGTCCATGGTGTTGACTGTTACAGCCCGAAGTCTTGTTTTAGTGAGCTTGTAAAGATAGATAATACCGTTAATGAGAGATTTCTTTTAAAACTGTTGCATTATCGCAATCTTACGGTCCATACTTACGATGAAAATACAGCAGCGGAGGTATACGCTTTCATTAAGGGGAATATTCAAAGGTTAGAGGAGGTGATTTTCTCTTTGAAAGAGCAGATCGAATAATTCAGAAGTCTCCAAACTACTTAGATATGCTATAATCTCAAAGCCCCTGTAAACCGTGCTCTTGAGAGCAAAAAAGATGCTTTGGGCGCGTAGCTCAGTGGTAGAGCACTGTTCTGATAAAGCAGGGGTCGCAGGTTCGAATCCTGCCGCGCCCAGTGGGCCTGTAGCTCAGCTTGGACTAGAGCGTCCCCTTTGCACGGGGAAGGTCGGGGGTTCGAATCCCCCCAGGTCCAGAGAGTAAGTTTTTAAAGGGTCGAGTATGACTCCACGTATCCCTGGTCCTCCTTCCATAAAGATACGGGCTCCGCGTATACGAGCTCCTGAGATGCGATCCTCTGAGACTAAACGTCGTGTTGTTATTGTTTTAGGATCAGCCTTTGGTGCGGCTGCGGTAGTGTTTGCTGTGCGTTGGCAAGCAGAACGAACAGACCTTAATCAACAGATTCTTACACGAAGCACGCTGTTAGGGCGCCCTTCTACTCTGATAAATACAGTTGATATCAAGCCAGAGATTATCCGTTCTTTAGATGATTTCACTTATTCGCAGCTTGTTGAGAGTCTAGAGACGGCTACTAATGGAACATCCTTGGATTCTAGGTACGCACTCCTTCGTGGGATATATGCAGCTTTAAATGTAGTTATTCCATATGATCCTTCTGAGGGCTCTGTAGCAAAAGAAGAATACACAAAGCGTGCCACTTTACTTGCTAATGCTTTTGAGGAGGTCATGTTTTCTACTAGCGAATTTCTCTTTTTTGATGATAAAGCCCGCCAAACGGTAGTTTCTATCCTACAAGACTGTAAGCAACAAAACTGTGACTTCGGGGATCTTCCCTCAACTTTCGTTTCAGAGTATCAAAAATTTATTGCAGATCTTCCTGAGTTTTTACTTTCTAACGGATTATCAACAGAAAAAGAAGAGGAATATCTAAAAAAGATCGGCGATCTAAAGAGCTTCATTAATGCCACCCTTGAAAAGAATGACAACAACCTAGAGGGGTGGCAAAAACAGGTTTTGACCGATTTCGTCTCATGGTTAGAAATCCTTGAGACCAATGAAAGGTTTGATATTTTGCAAAGAAAAAAGAATATGGAGAATGTATTTAGGTTCATAAAAGATAATCCACAAAAACTAGATATCAAGACGCTTCAAAAATATGGCGCAGACAATTGGACTTCAGAAGATTGGGCACTTGCTATTTTGGCTACCCCCTATGCTCCATGGCAAACATTTCTAAGAGAACAGATCGACAATTTAACATACCCCCAGGGGTATACTAAATCTTCAGATTCTTCGAGTGACACGCATTCTAAAAAGCAGTCTCTTGACCGGGAAACCTCTTTACGTATTATTAAGGGGTATTTTGAAGCATTCTATATTTTAGGAAGAACCATATTTCCTGTTGATGTAGATACACCTGATCAATTATTCAGAGAATATCCGTGGATTAATAGGCAAGCAGTATCTGAAAACGATGTAAGAGAACTCCTGAGATTTTTACATACTCTTCGACAGGTAGATCGTGCTTTAGATGAAGACGATGATTTTATGAAATATTTTCTGTTATTGCCAGAGATGAAGTTACCTGCAGCTGTGATAGACTCTGCCGGTGCTTTTCCGCCTCCTTTTAGCCATCCATTAATCTCCCATTCCAC